>NZ_JNXJ01000016.1:0-121762 GCF_000716625.1 Streptomyces bikiniensis
GGGCGGGGGCGGTGGGGGCCTTGTCCCGGGGGGCCCGGGGGGCCCGGGGGCCACGGGGGTCCCGGGGGTCTTGGGAGTCCTGGGAGTCGCGGGGGCCCTGAGGGTCCCGGGAATCGTGGGAATCGCGGGGTGCCGTGGTCGTGCTCACGCGGCTTCCTCCTCGGTGAGCTGGGAGAGGACGATCTCCCGGTAGGTGGGGTCGTCCCGCAGGAGGGACGCGTGGGTGCCGGTGGCGACGACCCGCCCCCGGTCGAGGACGACGATCCGGTCGGCGTGGCGGACGGTGGAGATCCGCTGGGCGACCACCACCACGGTGGAGCCGGCCGTCTCCTCGGCGAGCGCGGCCCGCAACCGCGCGTCGGTGGCGGCGTCGAGGGCGGAGAAGGAGTCGTCGAAGAGGTGGAGGCGGGGGCGGGCGGCGAGGACGCGGGCGATGGCGAGCCGCTGGCGCTGGCCGCCGGAGAGGTTGGCGCCGCCCTGGGAGACGGGGGCGTCGAGGCCCGCGTCGAGTTCGCGTACGAAGTCGGCGGCCTGGGCGGTCTCCAGGGCGCGCCACAGCTCCTCGTCGGTGGCGTCGGGCCGGCCGTAGCGGAGGTTGGAGGCGATCGTGCCCGAGAAGAGGTACGGCTTCTGGGGGACGAGTCCGACGGTCCGCGCCAGGAGGGCGGGGTCGAGGGTGCGGACGTCGGCGCCGTCGACCAGGACCCGGCCCTCGGTGGCGTCGAAGAGGCGGGGCACGAGGCCGAGGAGGGTCGACTTGCCGCTGCCGGTGGAGCCGACGATCGCGGTGGTCTCGCCGGGCCGGGCGGTGAACCGGACGTCGTGCAGGACGGGTTCCTCCGCGCCGGGGTAGCGGAAGCCGACGCCGTCGAGTTCGAGCCGGCCGGGGCCGTGGAGTTCGCGGACCGGGTGGGCGGGCGGGACGACGGAGGAGCGGGTGTCGAGGACCTCGCGGACGCGTTCGGCGCCGGCCTCGGCGCGCGGCATGTGCATCAGGAGGAAGAGGGCCATCATCACGGACATGGAGGTCTGGAGCAGGTAGCCGAGGAAGGCGACGAGCCCGCCCGGCTGGAGGGCGCCGGAGTCGATGCGGTGGGCGCCGACGTACACCAGGGCGACGGTGGTCAGCTCCCAGATCACCAGGACCGTGGGGAACATGACGGCCTGCAACCGGCCGGCCCGCAGACCGACGGCGAACAGCTCGTCGTTGGCGGCGGCGAACCGTTCCCGCTCGTGCCGGTCGCGGACGAACGCGCGGACGACCCGGACGCCGGTGATCTGTTCGCGCAGGATGCGGTTGGTCCGGTCGACGCGGAGCTGCATGCCCCGGAAGAGGGGCCGCAGGCGCAGCACGACGGTGCCGACGGCCCCGGTCATCACGGGTACGAAGAGGACGAGGACGAGGGCGAGCGGCACGTCCTGGCGCAGGGCCATGGCGATGCCGCCGACGCACAGGAGCGGGGCGGCGACCAGCATCGTCAGGACGAGGACGGTGAACGTCTGGATCTGCTGGACGTCGTTGGTGGTGCGGGTGATGAGGGAGGCGGCGCCGAAGCGGCCCCGCTCCCGGGCGGAGAACTCCTGGACGCGCCGGAAGACCTCGGAGCGCAGGTCGCGGGCGACGCCCATGGCGATGCGGGCGCCGGTGTAGGTGGCGGCGGCGGCCGCCGCGACCTGGAGGAGGGTGACGGCGGTCATGGTGGCGCCGCCGGAGAGGACCCGGCCGGTGTCGCCGCGCAGCACGCCGTGGTCGATGAGGCCGGCGTTGAGGGCGGGCAGGGCGAGGGAGGAGAGGGTCTGGACGAGCTGGAGGCCGACGAGGAGGGCGAGGAGGGCCCGGTACGGCCGGAGACGGGGGAGGACGATCCGGAACAGCACGGTGCCGCCTCCTCACGCGCCGTACGGGCGGACGGACTTGGCGTCCCGGAGGGCGTGGCCCCACCAGGCGAGCTGGTCGAGGAGGGCCTTGGCCGCACCCTCGGCCCCGGCCGGGTCCTTGTGCCGTCCGTCCTCGTCGAACTGCTCGTGGGCGTGCTGGAAGGAGACGGTGTCCCGGACGGTGACGGCGTGCGTCTCGGCGAAGACCTGGCGGAGCTGTTCGACGGCCCGCAGGCCGCCGGAGATCCCGCCGTAGGAGACGAAGCCGACGGGCTTGGCCTGCCATTCGGTGTAGTGCCGGTCGATCAGGTTCTTGAGGGCGGCGGGGAAGGAGTGGTTGTACTCGGGGGTGAGGACGACGAAGGCGTCGGCGGCTTCGAGGGCGGGGGTGACCTTGGCGAGTTCGGCGCGGACGGCCGGGGAGGGGGCGTACGAGAGGGAGGTGGGGAGGTCGACCCCGGCGAGGTCGACGACCGTGGTGGTGAAGTCCTCGCGCTCGGCGAGGCGGGAGAGGAGCCAGTCGGCGAGGACGGGGGCGAAACGCCCTTCGCGGTCGCTCGCGACGACGAGGGCGAGGGAGAGGGGGGCGGGGGGAGCGGAAGGGGCGGAAGCGGTGGGGGGAACGGTGGGCTGCGTGGAGTTCGTGAGGTCCATGCCGGTGATCGTGGTACCTCAAGTTTGGTTGAGGTCAAGCGGTGTCCGGGACCGCGCGGCGGGAACGGCCGGGGCCCTCGGTCACCCGTTCGGCACCGGTCGCGAGCCGGCGTGTCGAAAACGCCTCCGACCTGCGAAAACGTACGGTTTCCAGGCGGCGCGCCGTATCGAACGGCCCCATCCTGATGCCCCATCAGCAGGCGGAGGGGGCGCGGCGGTCCTTATCTCGGTCACAGAAGGTCCGTCTCCGGGAAGTCCCTCCCGGGAGGACCGTCCCGGCATGACCGCACGCGCGCTTCGGAGGACCCCATGCGCACCACTGCCCGCCTGCTCACCGGTACCGCCCTGACGGTCGCCGCGCTCGGGGCGTTCGCCGTCCCGGCGGCGCACGCCGGCGAAGAGTGGAACGACTCCGGGGGGCGGCACGAGACCCTTGAGATCTACCCGTCGTCCGCGTCCCCCGGCACCACCGTCACCGTGAACACCCTCGCCTGCGGCAAGAACGGGCGCGGCGTCGGCGACGCGAACGCGCTCGGCGCGGGCGAGTTCCACCTGAAGCCGAGCACCCACAAGGAGATCGTGGTCGGCCAGTTCACCGTGCCCCAGCACGCCAGGGCCGGTACGTACGGCATCAGCGTGGCCTGCGACAACGGCAAGACGGCCCGGGGCGACCTGACCGTCACGCACCGGCGTCCCAGCGGCCACGTCCAGACGGGTGTCGGGGGCAGCGTCGGCCCCGACACCGCCCAGGTCGCGGCGGGCGCGGCGGTGCTGGCCGCGGCCGCCGTCGGCGGTGCCCTGCTCCTGCGCCGCCGGGCGAGCGGCGCGCGGGGGCACTGAGGCACCGCCCCTTCCTGCCCCCGCCGCACGCCCGCACGGGCCCGGCGGGGGCAGGACCACATCCCGGCGCGTTCCGGCGGCGCCGCGAGGGACCGAAGAGACGGACCCGAGGGACCGAAGAGACGGCCGCGAAGGGCGCGAAGGACCGAAGGACGCGACGGCCCGAAGAGACGGAAGGGAGCCGGGCAGGTGAGCAACAGGAGCAAGGGCTGGGGCATAGCGGTGGCCGCCTGCGTGGGCGTCTGGCTCGTCCAGAACGGCTCGGCGGACGTCACCCCGCCCGTACCGTCCGCCGCCCAGGCCTTCGCCGCCGGGCCGAGCGTCCACACCGACGCCGCCGCCGACCCGCTGCCGCCCTCGGCGCCCGTACGGCTGCGCATCCCCGAGACCGACGTGGACGCCCCGGTGACGGGGCTCGGCCTGGCGGCGGACGGCTCGCTCGAAGTGCCGCCGGCCGGGGACAGGAACCTGGCGGGCTGGTACGAGGGCGGGACCGCGCCCGGCGCGAAGGGCACCGCGATCGTCGCGGGCCACGTCGACAACGCGGAGGGGCCGGCCGTCTTCTACACCCTCGGCGCGCTGAAGAAGGGCCACCGGATCGAGGTGGACCGGGAGGACGGGCGCACCGCCGTGTTCACGGTCGATGCGGTCGAGGTGTACGAGAACGACGCCTTCCCGGACGACAAGGTGTACGCCGAGGCGGACCGGGCCGAGATCCGGGTCATCACCTGCGGCGGCGGCTTCTCGAAGAAGAACGGCTACCAGGGGAACGTGGTCGCCTTCGGACACCTCATCGGGGTCAGGGGACCCGCCTCCTGAAGGTTCGGGCCCATCGACGGCTCAGGACCGCTGACCGCTCACGCCCACTGGTCGAAGGCGAGCTTCGCGACCAGCGAGAAGACGACCACGAGCAGCACCCCGCGCACGAACCCGGCGCCCCTGCTCAGCGCCATCCGGGCCCCGACCGTCCCGCCGACCAGGTTGAAGACCGCCATGACGGCGGCGAGCTGCCAGTACACGGTGCCCTGGTACGCGAACATCGCGAGGGCGCCCGCGTTGGTGCAGACGTTGACGATCTTGGCGGTGGCGGAGGCGGTCACCAGGTCGAGGTGGAGGACGGCGGTCAGGGCGAGGACCAGGAAGGTGCCGGTGCCCGGCCCGAACAGACCGTCGTAGAAGCCGATCCCGCCGCCGACGACCACGATCGCGGTCACGATCCGGGCCCGGGTCAGCGGCCCCCGCTCCTCCCCCTCGGCCCGCGCGCCGAAGGAGGGCCGGAGCATCACGAAGGCCGCCACCCCGAGCAGCACCACCATGATCACCGGGCGCAGCACGTCGCTGCTGATCCCGGCGGCGAAGAAGGCGCCGGCCATGGAGCCGGTCAGGGCCGCGAGCCCGATCCGCACGGCCGTCCCGACCCGGACGGGCGCCTTGCGGACGTAGGTGACGGCGGCGCCGGTGGTGCCGACGATGGCGACGGCCTTGTTCGTGCCGAGGATCTGCGCGGCCGGGGCGTGCGGAAGCCCGAGCAGCAGGGCGGGCAGCAGGAGCAGCCCGCCACCGCCCACCACGGCGTCGATCCAGCCCGCCAGGAGCGCGGCGAGGCAGAGCAGGACGAGGGCGGTCAGCGATGTCTCGGGCATGGGCACGACCCTAGGGACGTGATCGTTGGCCCGTCCATCAATCCCGGGAGAGTTGAGCTACGTCAGAGCTTGCCGTGCCCGGCGGGCGGTCGGGCGCGGGCGGCGCGGCCGGGGTGACGGTGGCGGTGAGCAGGGTCGCGGCGAGCGCCCCGGTGCCGAGGAGCCCGGCGGCGAGGAGGCGGCGGGCCCGTGCCACCGGGGAGGCCGGGGCGCCGTGCCCGGCGGTGGCCGGAGCCCCGGCGGGAGTCCTGGTCGCGTTCGCGGGTCTACGCACGGTCGAAGTCCTCGCTGTGGATGCGGGCGGCCGGGACTCCGGCCCGGCGCAGGGAGGCGGTCGCGGCCCGGGCCATCGCGGGCGGGCCGCACAGGTACACGTCGTGGGCGGCGAGGTCGGGCACGAGGTTGCGCAGGGCCCGGGGCGCGAGGGGGTCGAAGGAGCCGTCGGAGGGGCCGAGGAGGAAGTGGAGGGCGGCCCGCCGCTCGCGGGCGATGGCCTCCAGCTCCTCGCGCAGGACGACGGAGGCGGCGTCCGGGGCGCGGTAGAGGAGGGTCACGTCGCCGGGCCCGCCGGGCAGGGTCTCGAAGAGGGCCCGCAGCGGGGTAATGCCGACCCCGCCCGCGAGCAGCAGGACCTTGCGGCGGGTACGGCGGTGGGCGGTGAGCGCGCCGAAGGGCCCGGTGGCGAGGACGCGGGTGCCGGGGCGCAGCCGCCGGACGCGGCGGGTGTGGTCGCCGAGCGCCTTGACGGTGATCCGCAGGGTGTCGTCGCGGACGGGCGCGGAGAGCGAGAAGGGCAGGGCGGTGGCCCACAGGCCGCGCCGCAGAAAGCGCCAGCGGAAGAACTGGCCGGGTTCGGCGCGCAGGTGGTCCACTCCCCTGCCCCGGATCAGGACCGAGACGACCCCGGGTCCCTCGTCGCGGACCTCGGCGACCCGCAGGTCGTGGCGGAGGGCGGCGCGGACGGGGACGACGATCCGGTACCAGACGAGGAGGACGGCGACGAGGGCGTGCGCCAGGGACCAGAGCCAGCGGGTGAGCAGGCCGCCGGCGATGTCGGGGCCCGCGAGCTGGTGGACGAAGCCGAGCGCGGCGGCGAGCAGTGCGCCGAGGTGGACGGCCCGCCAGGTCTCGTGCCGGAGCCTGCGCCGTACGGAGCGGGCGGAGGTGATCCCGACGGCGACGAGCAGGGCGGTGCCGGCGGTGGCGGCGGCGATCGCGCCGTACGAGAGGAGGTCCCCGGCGGCGGTGAACAGGTCGGCGTGGGTGTGGACGGCGTGGCCGCAGAGGGCGAGGACGCCGTGGGCGGCGATCAGGCCGAGGACGTACCGGCCGCCGAGGGCGTGCCGGCGGGCGAGCCGGTCGGCGCCCACGCCGTGTTCGACGGCCGGGACCCGGGCCATGAGCAGCAGCAGGACGAGGACGCCGTACCCGGCGAGGAGCCCGGTGAGGTGGGCGCCGGACGCGAAGAGGACGTCGAGCCGGGCGGAGGGCCGGGCCTGGAGGCCCCAGAGGAGGCCGACGCCCCCGGCCCCGGCGGCGATCCCGGTCCGCAGCCGCCCGGGGGCGAGCCGGAGGGCGGGGACGGGCGGGGCGGCGGGCGGGACCGGAGGGCGCCGTCGGCGGCGGGGCTCTTCGGCCCGCGGCGCGGCGAGGGGCGCGAGGGGTACGTAGAGGGGGTGGCTGGCCTCGGTGGTCACATCCGGCACCCTAGGGGCGCCCGTATACGGGAATCCGCAGCTCAGCCGCGTCCGTCCGATCCTTAAGGCGGCCTTGAGGCGAGGCTGACCACGGGTTAACCCCGGGGCCGGTCCGGCGGGTCTCGCGGCGGACGGGGCCGGGTCCCTCACGGCGAGCGGGCCCACGGCCTCTCACGGCGAGCAGCCTCGCGGCCTCTCACAGCGAGTGGGCCGGCGGTCCCTCACGGCGAGCAGCCTCGCGGCCTCTCACAGCGAGCGGGCCCACGGCCTCTCACGGCGAGCGGCCCGGCGGTCCCTCACAGCGGGCGGGACCGGGAGCGGAGATCAGCGTTCCGTACGGGAAACAGACGGGATGCCGCCGGGTAACACCGGCCCCGCACGCTTCCGGCATGAGTACACGGATCGTGGTGGTCGGGGGCGGGACGGCGGGCGCCCGGCTCGCCCGGCGCCTGCCCGTCACCCTCCTCGGCGAGGAGCCGCACGCACCGTACAACAGGGTGCTGCTCGCCGACGTCCTCGCCGGGCGGTACGCCCCCGAGGTGATCGCCCTGCCCGGGACCCGCGAGCCGGCCCGGCTCGGGACGCGGGCGGTGCGGATCGACCGGGCGGCCCGGACGGTGGAGTGCGCGGACGGCTCGCGCGTCGGCTACGACCGGCTGGTCCTGGCGACGGGCTCCAACCCGGTGCTGCCCCCGCTGCGCGGACTGCGCGGGGCGGCCCTTCCGGCGGGCGTCCACCCCTTCCGCACGATCGACGACTGCCTGGCGCTGCGCGCGGCGGTACGGCCCGGAGTGCGGGCCGTGGTCGTCGGCGGCGGGCTCCTCGGGGTGTCGGCGGCCCGCGCGCTCGCGGAGGCCGGCGCGGACGTGGTCCTCGCCCAGCAGGGCGAGCGCCTGATGGAGCGCCAGCTGGACGTCCACGCGTCGGCGCTGCTCCGGGAGCACGTCGAGTCGCTGGGTGTCGAGGTGCACACCGAGTGCCGGGTCGGCGGCCTGCGGCAGCGGGACGGGGCGGTCACGGCGGTCGAACTCGCCGACGGCTTCGTGCTCGACGCCCGGGTCGTGGTCCTGGCCTGCGGGGTGCGGCCCCGGGTGGCCCTGGCCCGGGAGGCGGGGCTCGACGTCGCCACCGGGATCGTGGTGGACGACGAGCTGCGGACCTCCGACCCGCTGATCCACGCGGTGGGCGACTGCGCGGAGCACGCGGGCCGGGTGTACGGGCTCGCGGGCCCGGCGCTCGAACAGGCGGACGCACTGGCGGAGGTGCTGGCGAGGGAGACCGGGGCCGGGGCCTCCGACGCGCCCGCGTCCGGCACCACCGGAGCCACCGGAGCCACCGGCACCACCGGCACCACCGACACCACCGGCACCACCGACACCGCTGGCACCACCGACACCGCTGGAGCCCCGCCCGCCTACACCGGCACCCGCGCCCTCACCCGGCTCACCCTCACCGGCCCGCGCCCGCTCGACCTGGCCGCCTTCGGCGAGGTCACCGCGCGGCCGGGCGACGACACCGTCCAGCTCACCGACCCCACCCGCGGCGCGTACCGCAAGGTCGTCGTCCGGGGCGACCGGCTCGTCGGGGGCGTCCTCCTCGGCGACCTGGCCGCGGTCGGCGCGCTCGCCCGGGCCTGGGAGGGCGACGAAGCCCTCCCGGAGGCCCCCCTGCTCCACCTGCTCACCCACGACGGAGGCTCCTGACATGAGCGCTGACGCTGACACGCGTGCCCGCACGAGCGCCGGTACGGCCGCGCACACCCCGACGATCGTCCTGGTCGGCCACGGAATGGTCGGACAGCGCTTCCTGGAGGCGCTCGCCGACCGCGGCGTCACCCGGCGGGCCCGGATCGTGGTCCTCTGCGAGGAGCCGCGCCCGGCCTACGACCGCGTCCAGCTCACCTCGTACTTCTCCGGGAGGACCCCCGACGACCTCTCCGTGGTCGGGGCGGGGTTCATGGAGGAGCACGGCATCGAGCTGTACGTGGGGGACGCGGCCGAGTCGGTGGACCGGGCGGCCCGGACGGTCACCGCCCGCTCGGGCCGGGTCTTCGCGTACGACACGCTCGTCCTGGCCACCGGCTCGTACCCCTTCGTCCCGCCGGTGCCCGGCAGGGACGCCCGGGGCTGCTTCGTCTACCGCACGATCGAGGACCTGCTCGCGATCGAGGAGTACGCGAAGACGGCGACGACCGGCGCGGTGGTCGGCGGCGGGCTGCTCGGTCTGGAGGCGGCGGGCGCGCTCAAGGGCCTCGGCCTGGAGACGCACGTGGTGGAGTTCGCGCCGCGCCTGATGCCGGTGCAGGTGGACGAGGGCGGCGGCGCGGCCCTGCTGCGCACGATCGAGCGGATGGGGCTGAGCGTCCACACGGGGACGGGGACGCAGGAGGTCGTGACGGCGGACGGCGCCGTGACGGGCATGCGGCTGTCGGACGGCTCCGAACTGGACGTGGACATGGTCGTGTTCTCGGCGGGCGTACGGCCCCGGGACCAGCTGGCCCGGGACTGCGGCCTGGCCGTGGGCGAGCGCGGCGGCATCGCCGTGGACGAGCGGTGCCGGACCTCGGACCCGGCGGTCTTCGCGATCGGGGAGTGCGCGCTCGCGGTCGACGGGCGGGTCTACGGCCTGGTGGCGCCGGGCTACGAGATGGCGCAGACGGTGGCGGCGGTCCTCTCGGAAGAAGTGGACGAGGAGGACCGGGGGTTCACGGGCGCCGACGTGTCGACCAAGCTGAAGCTGCTCGGCGTGGACGTGGCATCGTTCGGTGACGCGCACGGCACGGCCGAGGGCTGTCTGGACGTCGTGTACTCCGACTCCCGCTCGGGCGTCTACAAGAAGCTGGTGGTGGACGGCGAGGGCGTGCTGCTCGGCGGCGTGCTGGTCGGTGACGCCGACTCGTACGGGCTGCTGAGGCCGCTGACCGGTACGGTGCCGCCCGTCTCCCCCGAGCAGCTGGTGCTTCCGGCGGGCGCGGGCGCGCCGGTGGCGCTCGGCCCGTCGGCGCTGCCGGACGAGGCGGTGATCTGCTCCTGCCACAACGTCACGAAGCACGCGATCGGCCAGTGCTCCTCGCTCGCCAAGGTGAAGAAGTGCACCAAGGCCGGTACGGGCTGCGGCAGTTGCGTGAAGGTGATCGAGAAGCTGCTGCCGGCCCCCGCCGACCAGGGGCTCTGCGGCTGCTTCCCGTACGGCAGGAGCGAGCTGTACGAGATCGCCCGCACCCTGCGCGTGACCTCGTTCGCCGCGCTGCTCGACTCGCACGGGCGGCCGGAGGCGCGGGGCGGGGAGGGCTGCGAGGTCTGCAAGCCGACCGTGGGCTCGATCCTGGCAAGCCTCAACAACGGCTACATCCTGGACGGCGAGCAGGCCTCCCTCCAGGACACCAACGACCACTTCCTCGCCAACATGCAGCGCAACGGCTCCTACTCGGTGGTGCCGCGCATCCCCGGCGGCGAGATCACCCCGGACAAGCTGATCGTGATCGGCGAGGTGGCCCGGGACTACGGCCTCTACACGAAGATCACCGGCGGTCAGCGGATCGACCTGTTCGGCGCGCGGGTGGACCAGCTCCCGGCGATCTGGACGCGGCTCGTGGACGCGGGCTTCGAGTCGGGGCACGCGTACGGCAAGGCGCTGCGCACGGTGAAGTCCTGCGTCGGGCAGACCTGGTGCCGGTACGGCGTGCAGGACTCGGTGAGGATGGCGATCCAGCTGGAGCTGCGCTACCGGGGCCTGCGCTCGCCGCACAAGCTGAAGTCGGCGGTCTCGGGCTGCGCCCGCGAGTGCGCCGAGGCGCAGTCGAAGGACTTCGGGGTCATCGCGACGGCGAACGGCTGGAACCTGTACGTCGGCGGGAACGGCGGCGCGACCCCGCGCCACGCGGACCTGCTGGCCCAGGACCTGTCGGACGCCGAACTGGTCCGGCTGATCGACCGGTTCCTGATGTTCTACATCCGGACGGCGGACCGGCTGGAGCGGACCTCGACCTGGCTGGAGCGCCTGGAGGGCGGGCTCGACCACCTCAGGGACGTGGTGGTGCACGACTCGCTCGGGCTCTGCGACGAGCTGGAGTCCCTGATGGCGGCGCACGTCGACGCCTACCAGGACGAGTGGGCGCAGACCCTGGACGACCCGGAGCGGCTGCGGCGCTTCGTCTCCTTCGTGAACGCCCCGGACGCGCCGGACCCCTCGGTCCGGTTCGTGCCGGAGCGCGACCAGATCAAGCCGGACCTGACGTTCCTCACCCTGGAAGGGGTCGCCTCCCGATGAAGACGCCCGAACCGCGGAAGACGCCCGAACCGCTGAAGACGCTCGAACTGTCCCTCTCCCCCGAGTCCTGGATGACCGTCTGCGAGGAGAGCCGGCTGACCCCGGGCCGCGGCGTGGCGGTGCTGCTGCCGGACGGCCGGCAGGCGGCGGTCTTCCGGGACCGGTCGGGCCGGACGTACGCGATCGACAACCGCGACCCGTTCACGGGGGCGCAGGTGCTCTCCCGGGGGCTGATCGGCTCGGCGGGCGGACGCCCGTTCGTGGCCTCGCCGCTCCTGAAGCAGCGGTTCGACCTGGAGACGGGCCGCTGCCTGGACGACGAGGAGGTCGCGGTGGCGGTGTATCCGGTGCGTGCGGTCCAGCTCGATCCGGCGCTCCCCTAAGGAACTTGACCGATCGTTCCAGATAAATCTAGGGTCATGTCGTGGCCAGGACCAAGGAATTCGATCCGGACGCCGCGCTCCGGGCAGCCCTCGAACTGTTCTGGGCGCGCGGCTACGAGGCGACGACGATGGCGGACCTCGTGGAGCACCTCGGGGTGGGCCGCGCCAGCATCTACGCGACCTTCGGGAGCAAGCACGAGCTGTACCTGAAGGCGCTGGACCGGTACGCCGAGAGCCAGGACCCCCGGCTCGTCGAGGAGCTGTCCGCGCCGGGCCCCGCCCTGCCGGCCGTCCGGGCGCTCGTCCGCCGCTTCGCCGCCGAGGCGGCGACCGACGGGGAGCGCCTGACCGGCTGTTTCGTCACCAACTCGGCGGCGGAGCTGGGGCCGCACGACACGGCGGTGGCCCGCCGGGTCGAACTGAGCTGGGAGCAGCTGGAGACGCTGCTGCACGCGGCGCTCGTCCGGGCCCGCGCCGGGGGCGAGCTCCCGGCCGGCCGCGATCCGCGCGCGCTGGCCCGGATGCTCCTGGTCCTGCTCCAGGGCGTCCGGGTGGTCGGCAAGGCGTCGAGCGACCCGGCCAGGGTGCGGGACGCGGCGGAACAGGCGCTGACCCTGCTGGACTGAACGATCCGCCGGCCTGGACGGTCCGGGGACGGGCACCCTCGCGGGTGCCCTTCCTTCGGTCCTCATATTGGAACGTACGGTCAAGAATTTGCCGTCACGACAGAAGGAGTCCCTCGTGTCCGCACGCTTCACCGATCGCGTCGTCCTCGTCACCGGAGCCGGTTCCGGTCTCGGCCGGGCCGTCGCGCTCGCCTTCGCCGCCGAGGGCGCGAAGGTCGTCGCCGCCGGACGCACGGCGGAGACGCTGGAGGAGACGGTCGCCCTGATCGGGGCCGCCGGGGGCACCGCCGCGGCGGTCACCGCCGACGTGACCGACGCCGACTCCACCCGGGAGCTGGTCCGGCGCACGGTCGAGCTCTTCGGCGGCCTGGACGTCGCCGTGAACAACGCGGGGATCTTCCGGGGCGGCGGCCACAGCGCCGCCGACCTCCCCCTGGAGGACTGGAAGGCCCTGCTCGACGTCAACGTCACGGGGGTCCTGCACGCCCTCCAGGCCGAGGTGGCGCACATGCGGGCGCACGGCGGCGGGGCGATCGTGAACGTCTCGTCCAACCTGGGCGCGCACGTCCGGGTCCCCGGCGTCTCCGGCTACCAGGTCTCCAAGGCGGCGGTGTCGGCGCTGACCCGGGCCGCGGCCCTGGACCACGTCGGCGACGGGGTCCGGATCAACGCGGTCAGCCCCGGCGCCTCGGAGTCCACGATGTCGCTGCGGCCCGGCGAGACCGAGGCCGAGCGGGAGGTCCGGATGAAGGGCGAGTCGCCGCTGGGCCGGATCTCGTCCGCCGCGGAGGTGGCGGCGGCGGTCCTCTACCTCGCCTCGGACGCGGCCGGCTCCGCCGTCGGCACGGACCTCGTGGTCGACGGCGGCGTCGCGGCCTGAGTCCCCGCCCGGTCCGGGGCTCAGCCCTGGTCGGCGGCCGGGTCCATCCAGAAGACCTCCCAGTGGTGGCCGTCCAGGTCGGTGAAGGAGCGCCCGTACATGAAACCCATGTCCATGGGCTCCTTCGCCGGCGTGCCACCGGCGGCGAGGGCCGCGTCGGCCAGCGCGTCCGCCTTCTCGCGGCTCTCGGCGCTCAGGGTGATCAGGACCTCGGTGGCCTTCGTGGCGTCGGAGATCTCCTTGCCCGGGGCGGTGAACTCCTTGAACTTCTTCTCGGTGAGCAGCATCGCGAAGATCGTGTCGCTGATGACGAGACAGGCGGCGGTGTCGTCGCTGAACTGCGGGTTGAAGGAGTAGCCGAGCTTCTCGAAGAAGGCCTTGCTGGCGTCGAGGTCCTTCACGGGCAGGTTCACGAAGATCATCTGCGGGGCCATGGCGTTCTCTCTTCCTCGGTCGGCCGGCCCGCTCGGTGCGGTTCCGGCGCTTTCAAGAGGTAGGACGGGGACGCCGCCCGGAACTCATCGCCGTTCCGGAAAGAATTTTTTCGCCCGGCCCGGCCCGCCGAGGTCGGGTGGGGTCGGGCGGGGTCGGGCGGGGTCAGGCGACGGTACGCAGCCGGAGGGCCGCCAGGGGGACGAACCCGCCGTTTCCGCCCCCCGTGGACGCGTCGGGCCCGGCGAGCCGCCGCAGCATGGCCAGGGCGATCCGCTCCCCCTGCGCCTTGGCCCGCTCGGCCCGCGGCCCCGCGTGGAGGCCGTCGACGGAGGCGCGCCAGAGCTGCACCCAGCGCCCGAAGTGGGCGGCGGTGAGCGGCCGGACGGCGTGGAGGGCGGCGTGCGGCGCGAAGGCGTCCCGCCCGTAGGAGGCGGTACGGAACAGGGCCCGCTCCCAGAAGTCGGTGATCCCCGGCAGGTGCGCCTCCAGATCGGTCCCGGCGACCTCCGTGAAGAAGGGCCCGACGAGCGGATCGGCGAAGGCCTCGCCGTAGAAGCGGCGCAGCAGCACGTCGAGGTCGGCGCGGTCGCGGATGTCGCGGGTCGCGCGGGTCTCCCTGGTCTCCCTGGCGGCGGACATGCCCCCAGTCTCCCCCGGACCGGGCGGCTCCCCCAGTGCCGAAGGTCCCGGGCCCCGCGCCCGGCCCCGCTGCCCGGGCCTCGGTCGTCCGCCGCGCTCCAGCGGTGCAGCGTCCCGCCCTCGTCGTACGTGAGCCGGGTGCCGTCGCCGTCCGGGCTCGCCGAGGCGCCGCCCCGGCCCCGGTCCGGCCAGGGCATCGGGAGGACGGCCGAGGGCGCCGACTCCCCCGCGAACAGGTCCTCCAGGTCGTGGACCTCCGGGTCGTCGCCGTGGAGGAGCGGGGCGCGGTGGGGCGTCCCGGCGGATCTCGAGGGCGGTGCCCCGGACCAGGGACGCGGCGCCCGGCAGCCGTACCGAGTCGAGCGGGCGGGCGCGGACCGGCCGCACGGTGACGGACACGGTCCGAAGGCAACGCCCACCACCGACAGCCCGCCCCCGGCCCCGGCCTGCTCCAGCCGCCCCCGGCCTCCTCCGGTCACCCCCATGCCCCCCCCCGCATCCCGGCCTCCTCCGGTCGCCCCGCACCCGCCGTCTCCCCTTCACCGCTCGTTGGCGCCCCGTCAACTCCCCGCTCCTAGGTTCCGGAGACGCGCGACCCCGGCGCCGACCGGTGCGGCGGGGCGGTTCACCATCCTTCTCGGGAGTGAGACGTGGAGCGACGCGGTTTCCTGCGCGGAGCGGTCATCGGTACCTCGGCCGCCGCCTTCGGCGGCAGCCTGTGGCACGGTGCGGCCTTCGCCGCCCCGGCCCAGCCCGGCACCGGCCCCTACGGGGCGCTCGGCCCGGCGGACGCGAACGGCATCCAGCTTCCGGCCGGGTTCACCAGCCGGGTGATCGCCCGGTCCGGCCAGACGGTCAGCGGCACCTCGTACACCTGGCACAGCGCCCCCGACGGCGGCGCCTGCTTCGTCGACGGCACCGGCTGGATCTACGTCTCGAACTCGGAGATCAACCCCAACGGCGGCGCGAGCGCGGTGAGGTTCAACGCGTCGGGCACGATCACCGGCGCGTACCGCATCCTCTCCGGCACCCGGCAGAACTGCGCGGGCGGCGCCACCCCGTGGAACACCTGGCTGTCCTGCGAGGAGGTGTCCCTCGGGTACGTCTACGAGTCGAACCCGTGGGGCGGCACGGCGTACCGCCGGGACGCGATGGGCCGCTTCAAGCACGAGGCGGCGGCGGCCGACCCGGTCCGCAGGGCGATCTACCTGACCGAGGACGAGTCGAACGGCTGCTTCTACCGCTTCCTGCCCACCACCTGGGGCAACCTCTCCTCCGGCACCCTCCAGGTCCTCAAGGCGTCCACGGCCACCTCCGGCACCTTCACCTGGCAGAACGTGCCGGACCCGGACGGTTCCCCGACCGCCACCCGCGACCAGGTCTCCGGCGCCAAGCGCTTCAACGGCGGCGAGGGCTGCTACTACGCGGACGACACCGTCTGGTTCACCACCAAGGGCGACAACCGGGTCTGGCAGGTCAACCTCGCCGCCGGCACGTACGAGCTGGCCTACGACGACTCGCTGGTCTCCGGCGGCGCCCCGCTGACCGGCGTCGACAACGTCACCGGCACCTCCTCCGGCGACCTGTACGTCGCCGAGGACGGCGGGAACATGGAGATCTGCGTCATCACCCCGGACGACGTCGTCGCCCCGTTCCTGCGGATCAACGGCCAGTCCGGTTCGGAGATCACCGGACCGGCCTTCTCCCCCGACGGCAGGCGGCTGTACTTCTCCAGCCAGCGGGGCACGAGCGGCAGCTCCTCGGGCGGCATCACCTACGAGGTGACCGGCCCGTTCCGCGCGTAGCAGCGCAGCTCCACCTTCTTCTGCTGGGCGCCGCCGAGGAGTGCGGCGCCCAGCGGCGTCAGGGTGTGCAGGACCGCGTTGCCGTGGCGCAGGGTCGCGATGAGCCCGGCCTCGCGCAGGACGCCCGCGTGCTGGCTGGCCGAGGCGAGCGACACCCCGGCGCGGCGGGCGAGTTCGCTGGTCGTGCCGCCGTCCCCGATGGCGTGCAGCACCGCCGAGCGGGTCTGGCCGACGAGCTTGGCGAGCGAGGAGCCGCCCGGCGCGCGGACGGTCGGCGCCTCGCCGTGGGTGACGGGGTAGACGAGGACCGGCGGCAGCGCGGGGTCGCGCAGCACGACCGGGGTCCCCCGGCAGAAGTACGAGGGCTGGAGCAGCAGCCCCCGCCCGTCGAGGTGCACGTCCCGGTCCACCGGGTAGTCGGCCTCCAGGACGGGCGCGCGCCAGCGCAGCATCGGCGGCAGCGAGGCGAGCAGTTCCTCGGCGCCGCCGTCCAGGAGGGCCCGGCCGCGGCGGGCCCGGTCGGCCTCGACGCGGGCCCGGATGTGCGGCCAGTACGGCTCGACGACGGCCCGGTGGTAGCCGCGCAGGGCCCCCAGGAGCCGGTCGAAGGGCTCCGCTCCCCCGTCGGCGAGGGCGCGCAGCGAGTGGGGCACGGTCCGTCCGCCGGAGCGGTCGGCGGCGAGCAGCGAGAGCTCCCCGCGCAGCCGGCCCGGGTCGGTCGCGCGGATCGCCTGCAGGCCCTCGTCCAGGCCGTTGACGCCCTCGGCGGGCGTCAGGAAGTCGGGGAAATAGCCCCTGCTGGGGACGAGGGCGGCGAGGAGCCGGGTCTCACCGCCGAGCCGCGTCCGGACCTCGGAGCGCCATTCTCCGTAGACGACGGGGCCGCGCCGGTCCCTTAAACGGTGAAAGCTCAGAATCGTTTCCCACAGAACATCCGGCCGGGCCGCCGTCCGCACCCCCGCCAAGTCGTTTCCGGTGAAATGAATCCGCAGCATGAGGTCCCCACCTGTGCACTCGCAACCACCCCCGACGACGAGTATGCACAGCATCACTGCACGTTACCAGGGTGTTTCAGCCACAGTTGAAAAGCATCGCGGCGAACGAGGCGGAACCGAAAAGCTGTACGGGTCGGGCAGGAAACCTTCTGGACCGAGGTGACGTGGTGAAGACCGTGGGGGGCTTTGCCCGTCCGGCGGCGGTCGGCGAGGGTTGCGGCTCACCTGCCCGGCATCGGTAAAGGGCGCGGCCCCCGGGTGGGGATCCGGGGGCCGCGCCCGCCCCGCCCTTTGCGGCGCGGAAACAGAAAAGTTCAACGGCGAATAATTCAAACGGCCGTAATTGAACACGAATCCACATCCGAACGACGGCCCGGCGAAATGAGCGGCCGCCCCCCGGGAGAAACACGACGGGACGGACACCTCCGCACAAAGGTGTCCGTCCCGTCCCTGTGAATCCGGAGCCGCCGCCCGCCGGTGAGGGTGGTGAAGTGGACCGGCGACGGCCCCGGGGGTTCGGTGAACCCGCTGCTGAACGGGGGTTCAGCAGGAGTTCGGGCCCGTTCCTGAACCGGGGTTCAGGAGTGGCCGGGCCTCCGGCCGGACCGGAGCCCGGCGGAGGCCCGTACCGCCTCAGCGGCTGTCGCTGCCCTTCGACTCGGCCGCCGCGCGGCCCGCCTCCAGGCGCGCCACCGGGATCCGGAAGGGCGAGCAGGAGACGTAGTCGAGGCCCACCTCGTGGAAGAAGTGCACCGACTCCGGGTCGCCGCCGTGCTCGCCGCAGACGCCGAGCTTGATGTCCGGGCGGGTGGCGCGGCCGGCCTCGACGGCGCTGCGGACCAGGGAGCCCACGCCGTCCTTGTCGATGGTCTCGAAGGGACTGACGCCGAAGATGCCCTTCTCCAGGTACGCGGTGAAGAAGCTGGCCTCGACGTCGTCGCGGGAGAAGCCCCAGACCGTCTGCGTCAGGTCGTTGGTGCCGAAGGAGAAGAACTCGGCGGCCTCGGCGATCTGTCCGGCGGTCACGGCGGCGCGCGGCAGCTCGATCATGGTGCCGAGCGCCAGCCTGAGGTCGACGCCGGTCTGCGCCCGGACCTCCTCGATGACCTGCTCGGCCTCCTCGCGGACGATCTCCAGCTCCTGGACGGTGCCGACGAGCGGGATCATGATCTCGGCGCGCGGGTCGCCCTTGGCGTCGATCCGCTGGGCCGCGGCCTCCGCGATGGCCCGGACCTGCATGGTGAACAGGCCGGGGATGACCAGGCCGAGGCGGACGCCGCGCAGGCCCAGCATCGGGTTCTGCTCGTGCAGCCGGTGGACGGCCTGGAGCAGGCGCAGGTCGTTCTCGTGCGGCTCCTTGCGGGACTCCGCGAGGGCGACGCGGACCGACAGCTCGGTGATGTCGGGCAGGAACTCGTGCAGCGGCGGGTCGAGCAGCCGGACCGTGACGGGCAGCCCGTCCATGGCCTCGAAGAGCTCCACGAAGTCCTGCTTCTGGAGCGGCAGGAGGGCCTTGAGGGCGTCCTCGCGCTCGGCGTCGGTGTCCGCGAGGATCAGGCGCTCGACGTACTGGCGGCGCTCGCCGAGGAACATGTGCTCGGTGCGGCACAGGCCGATGCCCTGGGCGCCGAAGCGGCGGGCGCGCGAGGCGTCCTCGGCGTTGTCGGCGTTGGCGCGGACCCGCAGGCGGCGGACGCGGTCGGCGTAGGCCATGATCCGGTGGACGGCCTGGACCAGCTCGTCGGCGTCGTCGGCGCCGGCGTGCATCCGGCCCTCGAAGTACTCGACCACCGGGGACGGCACGACGGGCACCTCACCGAGGTAGACCTTGCCGGTGGAGCCGTCGATGGAGACGACGTCGCCCTCCTCGACCACCTGGCCGTCGGCCGTGGTCATCCGGCGGCGCTTGGTGTCGACCTCCAGCTCCTCGGCGCCGCAGACACAGGTCTTGCCCATGCCGCGGGCGACGACGGCGGCGTGCGAGGTCTTGCCGCCGCGCGAGGTGAGGATGCCCTCGGCGGCGATCATGCCGTCCAGGTCGTCGGGGTTGGTCTCGCGGCGGATGAGGATGACCTTCTCGCCGGAGCGGGACCACTTGACGGCCGTGTACGAGTCGAAGACGGCCTTGCCGACGGCGGCGCCCGGGGAGGCGGCGATGCCGCGCCCGATCTGCTCCACCTTCGCGTTCTCGTCGAACTTGGGGAACATCAGCTGGGCGAGCTGGGCGCCGTTGACGCGCTGGAGCGCCTCGGCCTCGTCGATCAGGCCCTGGTCCACGAGCTGGGTGGCGATGCGGAAGGCGGCACCGGCGGTGCGCTTGCCGACGCGGGTCTGGAGCATCCAGAGCTGGCCGCGCTCGATGGTGAACTCGATGTCGCAGAGATCCTTGTAGTGGGTCTCCAGGGTCTCCATGATGTGCATGAGCTGGTCGTACGACGCCTTGTCGATCGACTCCAGGTCGGCGAGCGGCACCGTGTTGCGGATGCCGGCGACGACGTCCTCGCCCTGCGCGTTCTGGAGGTAGTCGCCGTAGACGCCCTGGTGGCCGGAGGCGGGGTCGCGGGTGAAGGCGACGCCGGTGCCGGAGTCCGGACCCAGGTTGCCGAAGACCATCGAGCAGACGTTGACGGCGGTGCCGAGGTCGCCCGGGATGCGCTCCTGGCGGCGGTAGAGCTTGGCGCGGTCCGTGTTCCAGGAGTTGAAGACGGCCTCGATGGCGAGGTCCATCTGCTCGCGCGGGTCCTGCGGGAAGTCGCGGCCGGTCTGGGCCTTCACGATCTTCTTGAACTGCTTGACGACCTTCTTGAGGTCGGCGGCGTCCAGGTCGGTGTCGCTGGCGACCTTCTTCGCGGCCTTGACCTCGTCGAGGGCGTCCTCGAAGAGCTCGCCGTCCACGTCGAGGACGGTCTTGCCGAACATCTGGATGAGCCGGCGGTACGAGTCCCAGGCGAAGCGCTCGTTGTCGGCCTGCCGCGCGAGGCCCACGACGGACTCGTCGGAGAGGCCGATGTTGAGGACCGTGTCCATCATGCCCGGCATGGAGAACTTGGCGCCCGAGCGGACGGAGACGAGCAGCGGGTTGTCGGCCTGGCCGAGCTTCTTGCCCATCGTGCGCTCCAGGGCGTCGAGGTGGGCGGTCACCTCGTCGCGGAGCTCGACCGGCTCCGAGCCGCTCTCCAGGTAGACCTTGCACGCCTCGGTGGTGATCGTGAAGCCGGGGGGGACCGGGAGGCCGAGGTTGGTCATCTCCGCCAGGTTCGCGCCCTTGCCACCGAGCAGGTCCTTCAGGTCCCTGTTGCCCTCGGTGAAGTCGTAGACGAACTTCTGATCATTGTTTTCCGACACGGGCCACGACTCCTCGACGACTCGGTTGGCTGCCCTGACGGCGAGGAACATACCCAGATCGAAGGCTTCTAGGGAGGTACGCCTAGCGGTCAGCTGGTCTTAACCACCCGTCCGCCAGCGCTTCGAAAGTAACCGAGCGGTAGCTTCCGCTTTCAGGGCCCGAAGACGCGATGACTCAAAACAGAGGTAAGCCGCTCAGGTGAGCGATCATCGCGACTTTTGCGTTCAACTCCTGAACACAAAAAGGGTGGCACCGGGTGCCACCCTTCAGGCGGTGCAGTCGCCCGTAACCTGCTCATGTGAGCACCTACCCCCTCAAGGGTGGCGAGGATCACTCCCCGGGAAAGGCCGGATCTCAGCCGCCGGACGTGTCCAGCTCGGCGTCCTCGCTCACGCCGGAGCAGTCGTACGGGTCCTTCAACCAGCCGTCCGGCAGGACGACTCGGTTGTTTCCGGACGTACGGCCCCGAGGGCCGTCCGCGCCGACGGGCCACGGCTGGTCCAGGTCGAGCTCGCTCAACTGAGCGCGCAGCTCGTCCAGGGACGAGGTGATCGCCAGCTTCTTACGCATCTCCGAACCGACCGCGAAGCCCTTCAGGTACCAGGCCACGTGCTTGCGGAAGTCGATGACACCGCGTGCCTCGTCCCCGAGCCACTCGCCGAGCAGCCGGGCGTGGCGCACCATCGCGTCCGCGACCTCCCGCAGCCCCGGCTGCGCGTACGAACCCGTGCCCTCGAAGCCCGCCACGAGGTCCCCGAAGAGCCACGGGCGGCCCAGGCAGCCGCGTCCGACCACCACTCCGTCACAGCCGGTCTCGCGCATCATCCGCAGGGCGTCGTCGGCCGACCAGATGTCGCCGTTGCCGAGGACCGGGATCTCCGGCACGTGCTCCTTGAGGCGCGCGATGGCGTCCCAGTCGGCCGTGCCGCCGTAGTGCTGGGCCGCCGTCCGCCCGTGCAGGGCGATCGCCGTGACGCCCTCCTCGACCGCGATCCGGCCCGCGTCCAGGAAGGTGATGTGGTCGTCGTCGATGCCCTTGCGCATCTTCATCGTGACCGGCAGGTCGCCCGCGTTGGTCACGGCCTCGTGCAGGATCGCCCGCAGCAGCGGCCGCTTGTAGGGCAGGGCCGAGCCGCCGCCCTTCCGGGTCACCTTGGGGACCGGGCAGCCGAAGTTCAGGTCGATGTGGTCGGCCAGGTCCTCGTCCACGATCATCCGCACGGCCTTGCCGACCGTCACCGGGTCCACTCCGTACAGCTGGATCGAGCGCGGCTTCTCCGTCGCGTCGAACCGGATGAGCTGCATCGTCTTCTCGTTGCGCTCGACCAGGGCGCGCGTCGTGATCATCTCGCTCACAAACAGCCCCTTGCCGCCGGAGTACTCGCGGCAGAGGGTGCGGAAGGGGGCGTTGGTGATGCCGGCCATGGGGGCGAGCACCACCGGCGGCTGCACGATGTGCGGCCCGATGGCGAGGGGGGTGAACGCGGTCATCCGCCCATTGTCGCGCACGGCGGCGGTCACGGGTCGGCCGTACGGCCCGAACATGCCCGACCTCACATCCGGGCGGCGTCCTGCGGGGGTACGGGCGGCGGCGGCCGCCGCCCGTACCCCTGTGCGCCTTCCGGTCCCCGCCACCAGCGGACGGGGGCGGTCCTCGGGTCGTCGAAGACGGCGTCGCCCCGGCCGGTCCGGAGCTTCAGCGTGCCGTCGGCGTCCCGGGCGGGGATGTCCGCCCTCCCGTCCCCGACGACGGTCTCGGTGGAGGTCCAGTTCCGGACGGCGGGCTTCTTCGGCTGGAAGGTGCCGTCCGGTCCGCGGATCCACACCATGAGATCGCCGGAATCCACGGCCGCCTTCCTCCCGACCGCGAAAAGGGCCCGGGCGGGGAACGCCTCGGGCCCTTCGTCGTGCGGTGCCGGTTACTCCCGGCCGGTACCGGTCGTATCGGCGCTCCCGGCGCCCTCCGTGCCGCTCGCGGCTTCCTGCGCGCGCTCGCGCATCTTCCTCAGGAGTTCCTGCTTCTGGTCGGCGGCCGTGCGCCGGTCGGCGGCGCGGCTCCGGGTGGTGGCCTGCTGGTCGGCGCGGGACAGCTTCTTGCGCTGTCCGCCGACGCCGAGGAGGTTGTTGCGGCTCTTCGCCACGGGGTTCTCCCGTCGTTCGGTGAGGTGGTCGGTGGTCGCGGGCCCGGTCAGCCCCGGCGCTGGGCGCTCACTCGTAGATCTGGAAGAACGAAGACATGCCGGGGACGCTACCCCGGCCGCTCCCCGGAGGCACCCGGTTTTCCCCGCACCACTCCAAGGAATGACAGATATTGAAATCTGTCATCGCCCATGTCAAGGTTGAACCATGACCACGACACCGAGCACCACCCCCGCCCCCGACCGCATCCCCACCCGCCGGCTGGGCGCCGCCGGCCCCCGGGTCTCCGTCCTCGGCCTCGGCTGCATGGGCATGTCCGCGCTGTACGGCGAGAGCGACCGCGCCGAGTCGATCGCGACGATCCACGCCGCCCTGGACGCCGGGGTGACCCTCCTCGACACCGGCGACTTCTACGGGATGGGGCACAACGAACTGCTGATCGCCGAGGCGCTGCGGACCGCGCCCGCCGGCGCCCGCGAGCGGGCCCTCACCAGCGTGAAGTTCGGCGCGCTCCGCACCGTCGAGGGCGATTTCACCGGGTACGACGGGCGGCCGGCCGCCGTGAAGAACTTCGCGGCGTACTCGCTCCAGCGCCTGGGCGCCGACCACATCGACGTCTACCGGATCGCCCGCGTCGACCCGGACGTGCCGATCGAGGAGACCGTCGGCGCCATCGCCGAGCTGGTCGAGGCGGGACACGTGCGGCACGTCGGGCTCTCCGAGGTCGGCGCGGACACCCTGCGTCGGGCGGCGGCCGTCACCCCGATCTCGGACCTCCAGATCGAGTACTCGCTGATCTCCCGGTCCATCGAGGAGAAGATCCTGCCGACCGCCCGCGAGCTGGGCATCGGGATCACGGCGTACGGCGTGCTCTCGCGCGGCCTGATCAGCGGCCACTTCACCCGGGACCGGGAGCTGGCGCCGGGCGACTTCCGGGGCATGAGCCCGCGCTTCCAGGGCGAGAACCTCCGGCGGAACCTGGACCTGGTGGACCGGCTGCGGGCGCTCGCGGAGGCGAAGGGCGCCTCCGTCGCGCAGATCGCCGTCGCCTGGGTCCTGGCCCAGGGCGAGCGGCGGGGCGCGGACGTCGTGCCGCTGGTCGGCGCCCGGCGCCGGGACCGGCTCGCGGAGGCGCTGGGCGCCCTGGACGTCGTGCTCGACGATGCCGACCTGGCCGCGATCGAGGAGGCCGTCCCGGCGGGCGCGGCGGCCGGCGAGCGGTATCCGGCGGCGCAGATGGCCCACCTGGACAGCGAGCGGTCGTGAGCGCCGACGGCCCCCGGCCGCCGGGTACTGTCCTTCCATGGCCGCCACCGAGACCCTGACCGCAGAGCGCATCCTCGAAGCCACCGAGGAGGTGCTGCGGCGCTACGGCCCGGCGAAGGCGACCGTGGTGGACGTGGCCCGGGTCCTCGGCGTCAGCCACGGCAGCGTCTACCGCCACTTCCGCACCAAGGCGGCGCTGCGCGAGGCGGTGACCGAGCGGTGGCTCTCGCGCACCGAGACCGCCCTCGCCGAGCTGACCGCGGCCCCGGACCGGCCGGCGCCGGAGAAGCTCCACGCCTGGTTCGCCCACCTCTTCGAGGCCAAGCGGCACAAGGCGGGCGACGACCCCGAGCTGTTCGCCACGTACAACGTGCTGATCGACGAGAACAGCGGAGTGGTCGAGCAGCACATCGGCGTCCTGATCGACCAGGTGCGGTCGATCGTGGCGGAGGGCGCCCGGGAGGCCGAGTTCACCGCCCCCGATCCGGACGCGACCGCCCGCGCCCTCTTCGACGCGACCTCCCGCTTCCACGACCCGGCCTACGCGCCGGAGTGGCGGCGCCCCACGATCGAGACCGAGTTCGAGGCCGTGGTGGGACTGCTCCTGCGCGGCCTGCGCGCCTGACGCCCGGCGGGTTCCGTACGACAGGGAAGCCCCCGGCTCCGTGGTCCGGAACCGGGGGCTTCGCCGTACTGCCGTATGACAGAGGTGCCGCGACTCAGCAGCCGAGGAGGCGGCTGCCCAGGTAGCCCTGGATCTGGTCGAGGGAGACGCGCTCCTGCTTCATGGTGTCGCGCTCGCGCACGGTCACCGCGTTGTCCTCCAGGGTGTCGAAGTCGACGGTGATGCAGAACGGGGTGCCGATCTCGTCCTGGCGGCGGTAGCGGCGGCCGATGGCGCCGGCGTCGTCGAACTCGATGTTCCAGTTCTGGCGCAGGTCCGCCGCGAGGCCTTTGGCCTTCGGGGAGAGCTGCGCGTTGCGGGAGAGCGGCAGGACCGCGGCCTTGACCGGGGCCAGGCGGTGGTCGAGGCGCATGACGACGCGCTTCTCCATGACGCCCTTGGCGTTGGGGGCCTCGTCCTCGGTGTACGCGTCGAGGAGGAAGGCCAGCATCGTGCGGCCGACACCGGCCGCCGGCTCGATGACGTACGGCGTGTAGCGCTCGTTGGACTCCTGGTCCAGGTAGGTCAGGCTGGCGCCGGAGGCCTTGGAGTGGGCGCTCAGGTCGTAGTCCGTGCGGTTGGCGACGCCCTCCAGCTCGCCCCACTCGCTGCCGCCGAAGGAGAAGCGGTACTCGATGTCGGCGGTGCGCTTGGAGTAGTGGGAGAGCTTCTCCTGCGGGTGCTCGAACCAGCGCATGTTCTCCTCGCGCAGGCCCAGGCCGGTGTACCAGTTCCAGCGCTGCTGCATCCAGTACTCCTGCCACTCCTCGTCCTCGCCCGGCTTGACGAAGAACTCCATCTCCATCTGCTCGAACTCGCGGGTCCGGAAGATGAAGTTGCCCGGAGTGATCTCGTTCCGGAAGGACTTGCCCATCTGCGCGATGCCGAACGGGGGCTTCTTCCGCGCGGTCGTCTGCACCTGGGTGAAGTTGGTGAAGATGCCCTGGGCGGTCTCGGGACGCAGGTACGCGACGGAGCCGGAGTCCTGGGTCGGGCCGAGGTGGGTGGAGAGCAGGCCCGAGAAGTTCTTCGGCTCGGTGAAGGTGCCCTTGTTGCCGCAGTTGGGGCAGTTGAGGTCGGCGAGGCCGTTCTCGGGGAGACGGCCGTGCTTCTCCTCGTACGCCTCCTCCAGGTGGTCCGCGCGGAAGCGCTTGTGGCAGGAGGTGCATTCGGTCAGCGGGTCGGTGAAGGTGGCGACGTGACCGGACGCCTCCCAGACCTCGGTCGCCAGGATGACCGACGAGTCGATGCCGACGACGTCCTCGCGCGAGGTGACCATGTAACGCCACCACTGGCGCTTGATGTTCTCCTTGAGCTCGACGCCCAGGTGCCCGTAGTCCCAGGCGGCGCGCTGACCGCCGTAGATCTCACTGCAGGGGAAAACGAAGCCACGGCGCTTGCTCAGGCTGACGATGGTGTCGATCTTGTCGGCGGCCACGGTGCTCTCTTCATTACGACGACGAAGTGCGAATGCCACAGGTTACCGGCGCCCGTACCCTCCGCATCAAATCGGTTCCCGGTACGAAGGGGGTCGGGGCGTCGGGCGGCCGGGCGGGGCGTCGCGTGGGAAGGACCACATACACGGCAATTGACAACCGTTTCCAATTTTGTTGAAAATGAGTGTCATGAACGTACGCCGTCTGATACCCACCACCGCCCTCGCCGGAGCCGTCGCGCTCGGCCTCGTCTCCCTCTCCGCCTGCGCCGGGACCTCCGACGCCGCCGACGGGGACAAGGGCGGCAAGCTGGACGTGGTGGCGTCGTTCTATCCGATGCAGTACCTGGCCGAGCGGATAGGCGGCGGCCACGTCGCCGTCGAGACGCTCACGAAGCCCGGCGTCGAGCCCCACGACCTGGAGCTGAAGCCGAGGCAGATCGGCGCGCTCGGCGAGGCCGACGTCATCCTCTACCTCAAGGGCGTCCAGCCCGCCGTGGACGAGGCCATCGCCCAGGCCGGCGTCGAGAACACGGTCGACGCCACGACCCTCACGAAGCTCGAAGCGCACGGCACCGGGGCCGGTCACGATCACGGCCACGGCGAAGAAGGCCACGACCACGCCGACGAGCACGCCGGCGAAGAGGGCCACGACCACGGCTCCGAGGCCGGCGCCGACCCCCACGTCTGGCTCGACCCCGTGAAGTACGCCGAGGTCGCCAAGGGCGTCGGCAGCGCCTTCGAGAAGGCCGACCCGGACCACGCCGCCGACTACAGGAAGAACACCGACGCCCTGGTGAAGAAGCTCGGCGACCTGGACACCGAGTTCGAGACGGGCCTGAAGAACACCGCGACCCGCACCTTCATCACCACGCACTCCGCCTTCGGCTACCTCGCCGAGCGCTACCACCTGGACCAGGAGGGCATCTCCGGCCTCGACCCCGAGTCCGAGCCGAGCCCCGCCCGCATGAAGGAGCTCCAGGAGATCGCGGCCAGGGACAAGGTCTCCACGGTCTTCTTCGAGACCCTGGCGAGCGACAGGACGGCGAAGACCCTCGCGGGCGACACCGGTCTGAAGACCGACGTGCTCGACCCGCTGGAGGGCGTCACGGACAGGTCCCGGGGCAGCGACTACATCGAGGTCATGCGCTCCAACCTCACCGCGCTGAAGAAGGCCCTCGGCGCCAAGTGACCACAGCACAGCAGGAGGTACGGCCCATGGACCGGGAACCCGCAGCGACACCCGTCATCTCCGTCCGCGGAGCCGCCGCGGCCCTCGGCGCCCGGCCCGTCCTCCGGGGCGTCGACCTCACCGTCCACCGCGGTGAGGTCGTCGCGCTGCTCGGCGCCAACGGCTCCGGCAAGTCCACCGCCGTCCGCTCCGTCATCGGCCAGGTGCCGCTGACCGGCGGCACGATCGAGCTGTTCGGCACCGAGCAGAAGCGGTTCCGCGACTGGGCCCGCGTCGGCTACGTGCCGCAGCGCACCACCGCCGCGAGCGGCGTCCCCGCCACCGTCCGCGAGGTCGTCACCTCGGGCCGCCTCTCCCGCCGCCGGTTCGGCCGGCTCGCCAAGGCCGACCGGGCCGCCGTCGAGCGGGCCATCGCCCTCGTCGGCCTCGCCGACCGCGCCGGGGGCCCCGTGGACGCCCTCTCCGGCGGCCAGCACCAGCGGGTCCTGATCGCCCGCGCGCTCGCCTCCGAACCCGAACTCCTGATCATGGACGAGCCGATGGCGGGCGTGGACCTCGCCAGCCAGGAGGTCCTGGCCTCCACCCTGCGCGAGCAGGTCGCGGGCGGCGCCACCGTCCTGCTCGTCCTGCACGAGCTGGGCCCCCTGGAGCCGCTGATCGACCGGGCCGTCGTCCTGCGCGACGGCTGCGTCGTCCACGACGGGCCGCCGCCCGAGGCCGTCGGCCAGCACGCCCTGCCCGGCCACGACCACGTACATCCGCACGCGGCCGGCGAGCCGCTCCGCACGGGACTGCTGAGCTGACCATGGAATTCCTCGAACCCGCCTTCATGCAGCGGGCGCTGATCGCCGCCCTCCTGGTCGGGATCACCGCCCCCGCCGTCGGCGTCTACCTCGTCCAGCGCCGCCAGGCGCTGATGGGCGACGGCATCGGACACGTCGCCATGACCGGTGTCGGCCTCGGCTTCCTGCTGAACTCCAGCCCGGTCTGGATGGCGACCCTCGTCGCCGTCGCCGGCTCGGTCGCGATGGAGCTGATCCGGGCGTACGGCAAGACCCGCGGCGACCTGGCGCTCGCCCTGCTCTTCTACGGCGGCATGGCGGGCGGCGTCCTGCTGATCAACCTCTCGCCGACCGGCTCGAACGCCAACCTCACCTCGTACCTCTTCGGCTCGCTGACCACGGTCTCGCCGGAGGACGTCACCGCGATCTCGGTCCTGGCCGCCTTCGTGGTCCTGGTCACGGTCGGCCTGCGCCGCCGGCTCTTCGCGGTCAGCCAGGACGAGGAGTTCGCCCGGGTCACCGGCCTGCCGGTGCGCGCCCTGAACCTGCTGATCGCGGTCACGGCCGCGGTGACCGTCACCGTCGCCATGCGGGTCGTGGGCCTGCTCCTGGTCAGCGCGCTCATGGTGGTCCCGGTCGCGGCGGCCCAGCAGCTCACCCGCTCGTTCCGCGCCACGTTCGCCGGCGCCGTCCTCATCGGGGTCGTCGTCTCCCTGTCGGGCACGCTCACCACGTACTACGTGGAGGCCCCGCCCGGCGCGACGATCGTGCTGTACGCGATCGGGGTCTTCGTCCTGCTCACGCTGCTCGCCACGCCGCTCGCGAGGCGGCGGGCGCGGGCGGCCGAGGCGGAGGCGGCGGACCCGGCGGCCTGCGACGTACGGGTTCCGGCCGGGCGGCGGCCGGGCGACGACGCGAGGGTGTGAGCCACGACCGGTCCCGGGGGCGCGGGGGGCTGGCAGAATGGCGGGGGCAGACAAGCATCCAAGGAGGCCCCCGTGGTGACGGCAGGACCCCCCGTACGCGGCCGCTCGACCAGGCAGCGGGCCGCCGTGTCGGCGGCACTGAACGAGGTGGACGAGTTCCGCAGCGCCCAGGAGCTGCACGACATGCTCAAGCACCGCGGCGACTCGGTCGGCCTCACCACCGTCTACCGCACGCTCCAGTCCCTCGCGGACGCGGGCGAGGTCGACGCGCTGCGCACCAGCGACGGCGAGACGGTCTACCGCCGCTGCTCGACCGGCGACCACCACCACCACCTGGTCTGCCGTCTCTGCGGCAAGGCCGTGGAGGTGGAGGGCCCGATGGTGGAGCAGTGGGCCGAGGCGATCGCCGCGGAACACGGCTTCGTGAACGTGGCGCACACGGTGGAGATCTTCGGCACGTGCGCGGAGTGCGCCGAGAAGTGACCCGACATACGCGGGACGCACGCAGGGCCCGCACCGGACGGTTCCGGTGCGGGCCCTGCTCCGTCTCCGCGGCTCAGCGCTTGTCGAGGACGGCCAGGTCGGCCGGGTCGACGCCGCCGAAGCGGCGGTCGCGGGAGGCGTACTCGACGCAGGCGCGCCACAGGTCGCGGCGGTCGAAGTCCGGCCACAGCACGTCCTGGAAGATCATCTCGGCGTAGCTGCTCTGCCAGATGAGGTAGTTCGAGGTGCGCTGCTCGCCGCTCGGGCGCAGGAAGAGGTCCACGTCCGGCATGTCCGGGTAGTACAGGTACTTCTGGAAGGTCTTCTCGTTGACCTTCGACGGGTCCAGCCGGCCGGCCGCCACGTCCCGGGCGATGGCCTGCGCCGCGTCCGCGATCTCGGCGCGGCCTCCGTAGTTGACGCAGAAGTACAGGGTCATGGCGTCGTTGCCGACGGTCTGCTCCTGGGCGATCTGGAGCTCCTGGACGACCGACTTCCACATCTTGGGCATGCGGCCGACCCAGCGGATGCGGATGCCCAGCTCGTCCATCTCGTCGCGGCGGCGGCGGATGACGTCCCGGTTGAAGTTCATGAGGAAGCGGACCTCGTCGGGCGAGCGCTTCCAGTTCTCGGTGGAGAAGGCGTAGAGGGAGAGGTTCTTGACGCCCATCTCCAGGCAGCCCTTGAGCACGTCCAGGACGACGCCCTCGCCGACCTTGTGGCCCTCGGTGCGCGGCAGGCCCCGCTCCTTCGCCCAGCGGCCGTTCCCGTCCATCACGCAGGCCACGTGGTTCGGCACCAGCTCGGCCGGGAGCTTCGGCGGGCGGGCGCCGGACGGGTGCGGCTCGGGGAGCTTGTACTCCCGGCGCTGCCGCCCGAGGATTCCGCGTCGTGCGATGGCCATGGCGATGGATCTCCTACCTAGGTCTTCTCTACGTATCGCAGGGAGCGCAGGCCGCGCTCCAGGTGCCAGTGCAGGTAGGCGGAGACGAGTCCGCTGCCCTCCCTGACGTGACGCGGCTCGCACGCGTCCGCCGTCGCCCAGTCGCCGGTGAGGAGCGCGCTGAGCAGGCCGATGGCCTCCGCAGAGGGTACGACGCTTCCGGGTACCCGGCAGTCGCCGCATATGACTCCGCCCGCCGCGACCGAGAAGAACCGGTTCGGCCCCTGGAGTCCGCATTTGGCGCAGTCCTCGAAGCTGGGCGCGTAGCCGTTCACGGCGAGGGAGCGCAGCAGGAAGGCGTCCAGGATGAGGTGGGGGGCGTGCTCGCCCCGGGCGAGGGTCCGCAGGCCCCCGACGAGGAGCAGGTACTGCTGGACGGCCGGCTCGCCCTCGTGGTCGGTGAACCGCTCGGCCGTCTCCAGCATGGCCGTGCCGGCCGTGTAGCGGGCGTAGTCGGTGACGATCCCGCCGCCGTACGCGGCGATCGTCTCGCTCTGCGTGCAGAGCGGCAGGCCGCGCCCGATCAGCTCGCTCCCCCGGGCGAAGAACTGCACGTCGACGTGGGAGAAGGGTTCGAGCCGGGCCCCGAACTTCGACTTCGTGCGCCGCACGCCCCGCGCCACGGCGCGTACGCGCCCGTGACCGCGCGTGAGGAGGGTGATGATGCGGTCCGCTTCACCCAGCTTCTGGGTGCGCAGCACGATGCCGTCGTCGCGGAACAGACTCATGCGGTCCATTCTCCCGTACGGCACCGACACCCGGACCCGGGGCCGGGCGCCGGCGCCCTACGGGAGGGCCGCGTCGTACGGGAGGGCTACCGGGCCCCGCCGCCGCTCAAGGCACCTCGCCCCGGCTGCGGGCGTTGACGTGCGCGGTGGCGGCGCTCAGCCGCTCGGCCGAGGTCGCCTCCCGCACCCCCTCGGGGTCCACGTCCCACTCGCGCCCTCCGCCGAGCGCGCGGATCTGGACGTAGGGGCCCTCGTGCCCCATGACCCTCCCGACCCGTCCGGTGCGGATCTCGACGACGTACGACCCGATGGGCAGCGTCACGATCGACTCTCCTCCCTCGGCAGTACGGCGGCGGCGAGAAGCCGGGCCGTTTCCACCGTGCAGCATCCCAATTCCACGAGCGGCCTCGGGGGATCGGCGGCGAGGGTGACGACGTCGAGGCCGAGCGAGGGAAGGGTGATTCCCGCACTCGCGAGCGCCTCGCGCAATTCCGCCACCGCCTCCTGTGCGGCTCCGACCGTCCCCGTGGACGCCTTCGTGATGTCTTCCTTCACCAACGTATGCCTTTCTGAATCCATTTCCCGCTTCGCCTCTCCAGGGTGACCCCTGATCCGTAGAATCGACAGCTGCGCACGCCGACAACTGCGCAGTAGGGCAGGGGAGTTAAGCCATGGCCAGAGGCAAGCGGCAGGACGTGTGGGAGTTCTTCGGGGACCTCCTGAAGGAACACAGGGAGGGGGCGGGGCTCTCACAGAGCGAGCTGGGCGGACGGGTGTTCGTTTCGGGCGGTTACATCGGCCTGTTCGAGCAGGGAATTCGAAAACCCCAACTGGACGTCGCGAAAAGAATCGACGAGGTCCTACAAACCGGCGGTATTTTCGAACGAACATGGCGAAAGCTCATCGACAACTCACCGTACGCGTCTTATTTCCACGCGGTGGCCGAGCTGGAGGCCGTGGCGACGAAGATCTGCGAGTTCGCGCCGACGGTCGTGCCGGGTCTGATGCAGACGGCCGAGTACGCACGGGCGGTGACGCTGGCGATGCACCCGTTCGCCACGGAGGAGTTCGTCGAGGAGAAGGTCAGCTCTCGGGTCGAGCGGGCGAAGATCCTCACGGACGCTACAAGGCCCGAGTATTGGGTCATCCTCCACGAGAACGCCGTCCTGATCCCCGTAGGAGGACCAGCGGTGATGGCGGCGGCACTGGAGCACATCGTGGGGCTGATCCGGGGGCGACAGGTCCTGGTGGCCCTGCTCCCCCGCGCGGCCGGAGCACACTCCGTCATGGAGGGCTCCCTGCGGTTGATGGAGTTCAAGGACCAGCCGCCAACGGCCTATACAGAAACAGCGTTTTCGGGGACGCTCCTTGACGATCCGGCGGTGGTGAAGCAGGCACAGCGCGCCTACGATCTGCTCAGGGTCGCCGCGCTGTCGCCGGAGGCGTCCCTCGCACTGATCGAGTCGGCGGCGGAGGACTTCAGACGATGCGCGCGTACGACCTGACCCACGCCAACTGGTTCAAGAGCAGCTACAGCAATGCGTCGGGCGGCGACTGCGTCGAAGTCTCGTACGACTTCACGGGCGCCGCCTGGCGCAAGAGCAGCTACAGCAACGGCGACGGTGGCAACTGCGTCGAGGTCCTGGACGACGTCCCCGGTGTCGTTCCGGTCCGGGACAGCAAGAACCCCGGCCCCGTCCTCGTGGTGCGGGCCGACGCCTGGGCCGCGTTCGTCGGCGGCCTGACCTCGTGACGGCCGCCTCCCCCCTCGTGCTGCGCGGGCGCGACGGCGCCGTCCTGCGCTTCACGGGGGCGGCGGTCACCCTCGGCCGGGCGGACGGCGAGCACTACATACCCCTGGCGGCGATCGAGAGCGTCTACGCCGAGGGGCGCTCCGTCGAGGTCGAACTGATCTCCCGCGCCGAAGCCGAACCGGTCGTCTACCGGGTCGAGGACGTGAGCGAAGCCGCCGCCACCGCCTTCGTACGGGCCGTCGACGCCGCCCTGCCCGACGAGGTCGCGGACGTCGACGGCTCCACCCTCGTCACCCACCGCCCGCCCGTCCCCCCGGCACGACGCCGTTACCGCGGAGCGGTGGTCCTGGCCGGGATCGCCGCACCCGTCATCGCCCTGGACGTGTTCCTCGGCGTGGTCGGCCGGGCGGAGCACGCGATCGCGTTCTGGCTGCCGCTCGTGGTCACCGCCATCGGCGGGTTCCTGGTCTGGGGCATGGGGCGGGACCTGTACCGGATGTGGTACCTGCCGAGGCACGGCATCACGGTGGCCGCGGAGTTCTCGCACTTCACCAACAAGTCCAGGGTGTACCTCTACAGGGACACCACGGGCGCCACCCACAGGTACACCACCACCACGGCCGGCCCGGTGGAGGTGTCGTACCACCCGCGTGACCCGAGTGTGGCGATCCACCTCGAAGGGTCCTATGTGCGCTGCATGATGGCGTTCATGACCCTCGTCGGCTGCGGCATGGCGGGCGGCGGCGTCTTCTGGGGTGGCGCCCTGGTCGTCTCGGCCCTGCAGGGCTGAGACGCGGAGACCCGCCCCGCCTAGCCCCGCTTATGGAAGTCATAAGGTCGGCTTATGACCCCATAGACCGGGGCCGGGTACCGCTCCGCGTCGTGCATTATTTAGGGTGACCTAAGTGTCGGCGGCTTCGCCGCCATGTCGCTGCGAAGGGAACCCAGTCATGCCCCGCCCCCTCCGGGTCGCGATCGTCGGCGCCGGCCCCGCCGGAATCTACGCCGCCGATGCGCTGCTGAAGTCCGAGGCCGCCGCCGAGCCGGGCGTGTCGATCGACATCTTCGAGCGGATGCCGGCGCCCTTCGGCCTCATCCGCTACGGCGTCGCCCCCGACCACCCGCGCATCAAGGGCATCATCACCGCGCTGCACCAGGTCCTCGACAAGCCGCAGGTGCGCCTCTTCGGCAACGTCGACTACGGCACCGACGTGCACCTGGACGACCTGCGCTCCTTCTACGACGCCGTCGTCTTCTCGACCGGCGCCATGGCGGACCGCGAGCTGAAGATCCCCGGCGTGGAGCTGGACGGCTGCCTCGGCGCCGCCGACTTCGCCTCCTGGTACGACGGCCACCCGGACGTCCCGCGCACCTGGGACCTGTCGGCCGAGAAGGTCGCCGTCCTCGGCGTCGGCAACGTGGCCCTCGACATCGCCCGCATCCTGGCGAAGACGGCGGACGAGCTGCTGCCGACCGAGATCCCGCCGAACGTCTACGAGGGCCTGAAGGCCAACAAGGCGCTCGAAGTGCACGTCTTCGGCCGCCGCGGCCCGGCGCAGGCGAAGTTCAGCCCGATGGAGCTGCGCGAGCTGGACCACTCCCCCAACATCGAGGTCATCGTCAACCCCGAGGACATCGACTACGACGAGGGCTCGATCGCGGACCGCCGCAAGAACAAGCAGACCGACATGGTCGCGAAGACCCTGGAGAACTGGGCGATCCGCGACGTCGGCGACCGCCCGCACAAGCTCTTCCTGCACTTCTTCGAGTCCCCGGTCGAGGTCCTCGGCGAGGACGGCAAGGTCGTCGGCCTGCGCACCGAGCGCACCGAGCTGGACGGCACCGGCAACGTCCGGGGCACCGGTCAGACCACTGACTGGGACGTCCAGGCGGTCTACCGCGCGGTCGGCTACCTCTCGGACGAGCTGCCCAAGCTCCCGTGGGACGCCGTCAGCGGCACCGTCCCGGACCAGGGCGGCCGGGTGATCCAGGAGAACGGCGAGCACCTGGCGTCGACCTACGTCACCGGCTGGATCCGGCGCGGCCCGGTCGGCCTCATCGGCCACACCAAGGGCGACGCCAACGAGACCGTGGCGAACCTCCTGGACGACTTCGCGAACGGGCGCCTGCTCGACCCGGCCACCCCGGAGACGGACGCGGTCGTGGCCTTCCTGGAGGGCAAGGGCGTCACGTACACCACGTGGGAGGGCTGGTACGCCCTCGACGCCGCCGAGAAGGCGCTCGGCGAGCCCGAGGGCCGCGAGCGCGTGAAGATCGTGGAGCGCGAGGACATGCTGCGCGCGAGCGGCGCGATCGAGTAACGGCGGGACGCACAGCACACGACTCCGCGGGGGTCCGGATCTCCTCCGGCCCCCGCGGAGTCGTGTCTCCGCGTCTTTCCCGGGCTCAGGAGACGGTGCGCGCCGAGGTGAGCAGCCGGACGGTGTCGTCCGGGGGCAGCGAGAGCGCGGTGCCGACGGTGCCCAGGACCTCCATCTCGGCCGGGCTGTACGGACCGTCCGCGAGGGCGATCCGGGCGGCCTGGACGAGGATCGACTCCCGTCCGGAGGGGGCGAGGTGCGGGGCGAGCGGTTCCAGGGCCTCATGCAGCTCGATCGCGAGGATCGTGCCCTCGGGGTTCACCTCGGGCATGAAGCGCCCCGTGTCGGCCTCCAGGGCCTCCACGAGGTCCACGAGCTGGACGGCCGTGCACTCCGCGAAGCCGGCGGACCTGACCGCGCTGACGGCCCGGTCCAGGACCGCGCGGGAGCCGGTGCCGCCGGCCGCGAGGACGGCCAGGGCGACGGTGTGCACGCCGTCCCGCAGCATCGCGGAGAAGCGGCTCGTCGTCGGGCGGTCGAGCACCTCCGTACCGAAGTGCGTGTGACAGGCCGCGCACTCGACCACCGGGCCCGTACAGCCCCGGGGCAGGACGGGGACGCCCAGGACGGCGAACCTGCGGCGGCCGGTGCGGCGCCGGTAGTTGCGGTCGCCCCCGCACGCCTCGCAGAAGAACTCGCCGTCCCCCACGGTGTTCCAGGAGGTGCGGATCCCGCAGATGCCCACTTTCCCACCACGTGAATTCCGGGCAGACCGCATACGCACCTCCTCGACGCCCCGGCTGCGCTGCCGGCGTGGGCGTGATGTTAACCACATCCGTGATGTGGCGTCAGTACCCCGTCGTCAGTTCACCGTGGAGATGGCCGAGACACGTCACCGTTCGACCGCCGCGGAATCACCCTCCCGGGTGGTCCCGCACGCCCCTCCCCGCCCTCGCGCGGGCCCGGGCACGACGCTGCCCCGCGTCCTCCGGGAGGGCACGGGGCAGCGGGGTCGGGGCGGGTCAGCGGGCGGCGCGGTTGACCGCTGAGATGACCGCCTTCAGGGAGGCGCGGGTCGTGTTGGCGTCGATGCCGATGCCCCACAGGACCTTGCCGTCGATGGCGCACTCGATGTACGAGGCGGCCTGCGCGGAGGCGCCCTCGCTCATCGTGTGCTCCTGGTAGTCCAGCAGGCGGGCGTCGACGCCGACGTCCTGCAGCGCGGCGAAGAAGGCCGAGATCGGGCCGTTGCCGGAGCCGGTCAGGACCGTGTCGACGCCGTCCACGACCGCCTCGACGGTCAGCGTGTCCGTGCCGTCCGTGTCGGAGGTGGTCTGGCCGGAGCGCAGCTGGATGCGACCCCAACGAGCCGCGGCGTTGTCCGGGTTGGGCAGGTACTCGTCCTGGAAGACGGACCAGATCGCGGCCGGCGTGACCTCGCCGCCCTCGGAGTCGGTCTTCTGCTGGATGATCCGGGAGAACTCGATCTGCATCCGGCGGGGCAGGTCCAGCTTGTGGTCGTTCTTCAGGACGTACGCGATGCCGCCCTTGCCGGACTGCGAGTTGACCCGGATGACGGCCTCGTAGGAGCGGCCGACGTCCTTCGGGTCGATCGGCAGGTACGGGACCGCCCACTCGATGTCGTCCACGCTCTTGCCCTGGGCGGCCGCGTCGGCCTCCATGGCGTCGAACCCCTTCTTGATGGCGTCCTGGTGGGAGCCGGAGAAGGCGGTGTAGACCAGGTCGCCCGCGTAGGGGTGGCGCGGGTGGACCTCCATCTGGTTGCAGTACTCGCTGGTGCGGCGGATCTCGTCGATCTGCGAGAAGTCGATCTGCGGGTCGACGCCCTGGCTGAACAGGTTCATGCCCAGGGTCACCAGGTCCACGTTGCCGGTGCGCTCGCCCTGGCCGAACAGGCAGCCCTCGACGCGGTCGGCGCCGGCCATGACGGCCAGCTCGGCCGCCGCCACGGCGGTGCCCCGGTCGTTGTGCGGGTGGGCGGACAGGCAGACGTACTCCCGGCGGGTCAGGTTCCGGGACATCCACTCGAACCGGTCCGCGTGCGTGGACGGCGTCGAACGCTCCACGGTGGCGGGCAGGTTGAGGATGATCTCGCGGCCCGGGCCCGGCTGCCAGACGTCGCAGACGGCCTCGCAGACCTCCAGGGCGAAGTCCAGCTCGGTGTCGGTGAAGATCTCGGGGCTGTACTGGTAGCCGAAGGTCGTCTCCGGGCCCAGCAGCTTCTCCGCGTACTCCATCACCAGGCGCGTGCCGTCCACGGCGATCTGCTTGATGTCCTCCTTCGAGCCGCGGAAGACGACCCGGCGGAAGGTGGGCGCGGTGGCGTTGTACAGGTGGACGGTGGCGCGCCTGGCGCCGACCAGGGACTCCACGGTCCGCTCGATCAGGTCCTCGCGGGCCTGGGTCAGGACGGAGATGGTGACGTCGTCCGGGATCGCACCCTCTTCGATGATGGAGCGCACGAAGGCGAAGTCGGTCTCGCCGGAGGACGGGAAGCCGACCTCGATCTCCTTGTAGCCCATGCGTACGAGCAGGTCGAACATCTCGCGCTTGCGGGCCGGGGACATCGGGTCGATCAGGGCCTGGTTGCCGTCGCGCAGGTCGGTGGACAGCCAGCGGGGGGCCTTGGTGATGCGCCGGTCGGGCCAGGTGCGGTCGGGGATCTCGACGGCCTCGTACCGGCCGTACTTGTGGATCGGCATCCCGGACGGCTTCTGCAGCGGGGCCTCGTTGGTGACGGGCGTGGGGCGGCCGATGAACGGGGACTGCGACATTGCGTGGGGCTCCTCGGGTCCAGCAGGGGGAGGACGGCCGACTGTCGAACGCAACACCAGGTCCCGCGGGGAGGGGGTCGGCCTACGACTACAGGCCCTCGCCGCGGCAGCTAAGGAGAAGCAGCCCGAAACGCATGATGTGCCGCAGCTTAGCCCAGGGACGTGGAGGCGGACGTCCCGTTCCAGTATGCGGGACGCTCCCGGAATCAAACTCGAACAGTGACGGATCACTCCATTTCGCCAATCGCCGTCTCTCCTAGTGACAGCTTCGTCACGCACTGCCACATTGCTGGAATGAGCGCACACACGCCTGTCTTCTGTTCGATCGTGCCGCCGCACCTCCTGGAGCACCTGGCGCACTCTCCCCGCGCCGCCGTGGCCGCCGTCGCCCGTCGCACCCTGGCCGCGGACGCCTCGGCCCGCGCCGCCCGGGCGCTGCCCCGGCCGGGCTCTCCCCCGACGGCCGCGCCCCGCGCCGCCGCCCGGCCGCACCGCACCGTCCACGACTGCCGGCACGGCACCGACCTGCCGGGCGGGAAGGTCCGCGCCGAGGGCGAGGAGGCGACCGGCGACGCCGCCGTCAACCGCGCGTACGCGGGCCTCGGCGCCACCTTCGACCTCTTCCTGAACGCCTTCGGGCGCGACTCGATCGACGGTTCGGGGCTGCCGCTGATCGCCTCCGTCCACTACGACCGGGACTACGCCAACGCCTTCTGGAACGGCGAGCAGATGGTGTTCGGGGACGGCGACGACGAGATCTTCCTCGACTTCACCCTGCCCGTGGACGTCATCGGCCACGAACTGGCCCACGGCTTCACCCAGCACACGGCGAACCTGGAGTACTTCAGCCAGTCCGGCGCCCTCAACGAGTCCGTCTCGGACGTCTTCGGCTCCCTCGTGAAGCAGTACGCCCTCGGGCAGAGCGCCGAGGCCGCGGACTGGCTCATCGGCGAGGGCCTCTTCCACCCGAACGTGCAGGGCAGGGCCCTGCGCTCCATGAAGGCCCCGGGCACGGCGTACGACGACGACGTCCTCGGCAAGGACCCGCAGCCCGCCCACATGGACGACTACGTCCGCACCAGCGGCGACAACGGCGGGGTGCACATCAACTCCGGCATCCCCAACCACGCCTTCTACCTGGCGGCGACCGAGCTGGGCGGCAACGCCTGGGAGCGGGCCGGGCGGATCTGGTACGACGTGATGACCGGCGGGACCCTCACCCCCGGGACCCGGTTCGCGGAGTTCGCGGCGGCCACGGTGAAGGCGGCGAAGGACCGGTACGGCGACGGGGCGGAGATCCAGGCCGTCCTGAAGTCCTGGGCCGCGGTGGGCGTGCCGGTGGACTGAGCCGGGGTAGGGAAGGGCTCATGCGGATTCGGGTACGGCGCACGGGCGGTTTCGCGGGGATCGAGCGGTCGGCGGAGGTGGACACCGCGGGCCGCCCCGACGCCGGGGAGTGGGCCGCCCTGGCGGGGGCGGCCCTCGCGGCGGCCGGCGCGGGCGACGGGGACGGTGACCGCTCCCGCGTCCCGGACGGCTTCTCGTACGAGATCACGGTCGACGGCCGCACGGTCCGCTGCGGGGACCCGGGCCTGACGGAAGCGCAGAGGACCCTCATCACGAGGGTCCTCAAGGAAGGCGCGTGACTCCGTGACGGGGCTCTAGAAGCCGAGCTTCCTGAGCTGCTTGGGGTCCCGCTGCCAGTCCTTCGCGACCTTCACGTGCAGGTCGAGGAAGACCGGGGTGCCGAGAAGGGCCTCGATGTGCTTGCGGGACTTCATGCCGACCTCCTTGAGGCGGCTGCCCTTGGGGCCGATGATGATGCCCTTCTGGCTGGGGCGCTCGATGTACACGTTGGCGTGGATGTCGAGCAGCGGCCGGTCCGCCGGGCGGTTCTCGCGGGGGATCATCTCCTCCACGACCACCGCGATGGAGTGCGGCAGCTCGTCCCGTACGCCTTCGAGCGCGGCCTCGCGGATCAGCTCCGCGACCATGACCTGCTCGGGCTCGTCCGTGAGGTCGCCCTCCGGGTAGAGCGGCGGGGACTCGGGGAGCAGCGGGATGAGCAGGTCCGCGACGAGCTGGACCTGCTTGTCGCCCACGGCCGAGACGGGGACGATCTGCTGCCACTCGAAGCCCAGCTCCTTGCCGAGCTGGTCGACGGCGATGAGCTGCTCGGCGAGGGTCTTGGAGTCGACCAGGTCGGTCTTGGTGACGATCGCGACCTTGGGGGTCTTCCTGATCTCCGCCAGCTCCTTGGCGATGAAGCGGTCGCCGGGGCCGAGCTTCTGGTCGGCGGGCAGGCAGAAGCCGATCACGTCGACCTCGGCCCAGGTGGTGCGCACGACGTCGTTGAGCCGCTCGCCCAGGAGGGTGCGCGGCTTGTGGAGCCCGGGGGTGTCGACCAGGATCAGCTGCGCGTCGGGGCGGTGCACGATGCCCCGGACGGTGTGCCGGGTGGTCTGCGGCCGGTTCGAGGTGATGGCCACCTTCTGGCCGACCAGAGCGTTCGTGAGGGTGGACTTGCCCGCGTTGGGGCGGCCGACGAAGCAGGCGAAGCCGGCCCGGTGGACGGCTTCGGTTTCTTGGTTGCGAGCGCTCATGGGGGCCATTGTCCCCGATGAGCGCCCGCGCCACGCACCCAGTGGGTACGGAGGGGCCGGCGGCGCGCCTCAGCCGGCCGTGACGGCCTTCCGCAGCCGCCCGTCCGGGCCCGCGAGCAGGACCGGGGTCCCGGGGCCGCCGAGGTCCCGCACGGCCGCGCGGTCCTCGTCCGAGGCCGCCTCGGCGGTCGTCACGACGGCCGCCGCCTCCAGGGACTCGGCACCGCTGGCCACCGCCATCGCGACGGCGGTCCGCAGGGCGCTCAGCCGGAGCGAGTCCAGGGCCACGGTCCCGGCCACGTAGGTCCGGCCGGTCTCGTCGCGCACGGCCGCGCCCTCGGCCACGCCGTTGCGGGCCCGTGCGCTCCGCGCCAGGGTGATGATCTTGAGGTCCTCGGCGCCGAGGTCGCCGTGCTCGCTGCTGAGTGTCATGGACCGAGCATAGGTCGGCTCCCCGGGCGGCCCCGGGTCAGGGGCGGTCGAGGCGGAGCCGTACCGCCTTCGGCAGGCCCGCGACGACGAGGTCGTACGAGTCCTCGACCAGCTCCCGGACCATGGGGGCCGGGAGCTCGCCGACGGTCACGGTGTTCCAGTGCCGCTTGTTCATGTGGTGGCCGGGGGCGATCGCCGGGTGCTCCGCGCGGAGCCGTACGGCCTCGTCCGGGTCGCACTTGAGGTTGACCCTCAGCGGCTCGGAGTCGAGGGCCGAGAGCGCGAAGAGCTTCCCGGCGACCTTGAAGACGGAGGTGTCCGGGCCGAAGGGGAACTCCTCCGTGGCGTCGTCGAACTCCAGGCAGAGGGCACGCAGCTCGTCGGGGGTCACTCGGGCTCCTCGGGGGTCACTCGGGTTCCTCGGGGGTCGACTCCGGCTCCCCGGGGGTCACTCCGACTCTTCGGGGGTCACTCCGGCTCTTCGGGGGTCACTCCGGCTCTTCGGGGGTCACTCCGGCTCCTTCTCCGCCGCGACCGGTTCCACCGGCTCCACGAGCACGGTGACGATCTTGTTCCGCCGGCCGGCCGGGGACTCGGCGGTCAGCCGCAGCGAGCGCCCGTCGGGCAGCTCCACGACGGACTTCGCGCCCGAGATGGGGACGCGGCCGAGGGCCTTGGCGAGCAGGCCGCCGACGGTCTCCACGTCCTCGTCGTCGTACTCGTCGGGGCCCAGGCCGTACAGCTCGCCGAGGTCCCCGATGTCGAGGCGGGCGGTGACCCGGTAGCGGTCCTCGCCGAGCTCCTGGACCGGCGGCAGCTCCCGGTCGTACTCGTCGGTGATCTCGCCGACGATCTCCTCCAGGATGTCCTCGATGGTGACGATCCCGGCCGTGCCGCCGTACTCGTCGACGACGACGGCGACGTGGTTGCGCTGCTGCTGCATCTCGCGCAGCAGGTCGCCGGCGTTCTTGGTGTCGGGCACGAAGGCGGCGGGCCGCATCGCGGTCGACACCAGATCGGACTCCGACTCCCGGTTGACGTGCGTCCGGCGGGCCAGGTCCTTGAGGTACACGATGCCGACGATGTCGTCCTCGTTCTCGCCGGTGACCGGGATGCGGGAGAAGCCGGAGCGCAGGGCGAGGGTGAGGGCCTGGCGGACGGTCTTGTACCGCTCGATGCAGATCAGGTCGGTGCGGGGCACCATCACCTCGCGCACGAGGGTGTCGCCCAGCTCGAAGACGGAGTGCACCATGCGGCGCTCGTCGTCCTCGATCAGCGACTCCTGCTCGGCGAGGTCGACCAGGGCCCGCAGCTCGGCCTCGGAGGCGAAGGGGCCCTTGCGGAAGCCCTTGCCGGGGGTGAGCGCGTTGCCGATGAGGATCAGGAGCTGCGGGATCGGGCCCATGATCCGGGCCAGCGGCACCAGGACGTACGCGGCGGCGGTCGCCGTGTTCAGCGGGTGCTGGCGGCCGATGGTGCGCGGCGAGACGCCGACGGCCACGTACGAGACGAGGACCATGACGGCGATCGCGATGAGCAGCGCCTCCCAGGTCTCCGGGAAGGCCTCCAGGCAGGCGTACGTGACGAGGGCGGCCGCCGCCATCTCGCAGGCGACGCGGACGAGCAGCGCCACGTTGAGGTAGCGGGTCGGGTCGGAGGTGACCTGGGCGAGCTTCCCGGCCCCGCGCCGCCCGGACCGTACGGCCTCGGCGGCGCGGAAGCTGGAGATCCGGGCGAGACCGGCCTCGGCGCAGGCGGCGAGCCACGCCACGACGACGAGCGCGACCGCCCCGAGGATCAGCGAGACGTCCATCGGGGTCAGGAGACGGTGGGCGCCGGGGAGGGGCCGGTCAGGCCCTTCTCCGCGCGCCAGCCGTCGACGATCGCCGCCTGGAGGCCGAACATCTCGGCCTTCTCGTCGGGCTCCTCGTGGTCGTACCCGAGGAGGTGCAGCACCCCGTGGACGGTGAGGAGCTGGAGCTCCTCGTCCATGGAGTGCTGCGTCGGCGCGTCCTTGCCCTGCTGGGTGGCGACCTCGGGGCAGAGCACGATGTCGCCGAGGAGCCCCTGCGGGGGCTCCGCGTCGTCCTTCGCCGGCGGACGCAGCTCGTCCATCGGGAAGGACATGACGTCGGTGGGCCCGGGCAGGTCCATCCACTGGATGTGGAGCTGCTCCATCGCCTCCGCGTCCACGACGATCACCGAGAGCTCGGAGAGGGGGTGGATGCGCATGCGCGCGAGCGCGTAGCGGGCGATGTCGAGGATCGACTGCTCGTCGACCTCGGTGCCGGACTCGTTGTTGACGTCGATCGACATGGTGGTTCTGTGACTACTTCCCGTTGCGGCCGTTGCGGCTGTCGTACTGCTCGTACGCGTCGACGATACGGCCGACGAGCTTGTGCCGGACGACATCCTGCGACGTGAGCGTGGAGAAGTGGACGTCCTGGACCCCGTCGAGGATGTCGCGGACCTGCCGCAGACCGCTCTTCGTCCCGTTCGGCAGGTCGACCTGGGTGACGTCACCGGTGATGACGATCTTCGAGTCGAAGCCGAGGCGGGTGAGGAACATCTTCATCTGCTCGGGGTTCGTGTTCTGCGCCTCGTCCAGGATGATGAACGCGTCGTTCAGGGTGCGACCCCTCATGTACGCCAGGGGCGCGACCTCGATCGTGCCGCTCGCCATGAGCTTGGGGATGGAGTCCGGGTCCAGCATGTCGTGCAGGGCGTCGTAGAGCGGGCGCAGGTACGGGTCGATCTTCTCGTAGAGCGTGCCCGGCAGGAAGCCGAGCCGCTCGCCCGCCTCGACGGCGGGCCTGGTCAGGATGATCCGGTTGACCTGCTTGGACTGCAGGGCCTGGACCGCCTTGGCCATGGCGAGATAGGTCTTGCCGGTGCCCGCGGGGCCGATGCCGAAGACGATCGTGTGCTTGTCGATGGCGTCGACGTACCGCTTCTGGTTGAGCGTCTTGGGGCGGATCGTGCGGCCCCGGCTGGACAGGATGTTCTGCGTGAGCACCTCGGCGGGGGTCTCCTCGCCGCCCTCCGCCGATCCCTCGCCGCCCGCCCTGAGCATGGCGATCGAGCGTTCCACTGCGTCCTCCGTCATCGGCTGACCGGTGCGGAGCACCAGCATCATCTCGTCGAACAGGCGCTGGATCAGGGCGACTTCCGCCGCGTCGCCGACCGCGCTCACCTGATTGCCCCGGACGTGGATGTCGGTGTCCGGGAAGGAGCGCTCGATCACCCGGAGCAGGGCGTCTCCGGAGCCGAGCAGGGTCACCATCGGATGCTTGGCCGGGACGGTGAAGTGGGCGCGGGCCTGTCCGCGCGCCCCGTCGTGGGACGCTCCGTCGCGGGCTGTGGGTGTCTGAGTCATGGGCCGGCACTGTGGCCTGCGCATACCTCCCGTCGCAGGGTTCTCGCTGCTCGACAACCTCTGGATCACCAAGCCTACGACTTGGCACCGACAAGACCTAAGGGGTTTACGGAGGGCCGTTCGAGTGGAGCGCGTCCTTCCGGGCGGGGCGTCCTACGAGGCGGCCGCGCGGAAGCCGATCGTCGGGACCGCCCTGCGCAGCGGCCAGGGCCGGGCGGGGGCGGGCAGGAGGCGCTCCAGGAAGGCGTAGCGGCCGCGCAGGGCCTCGGGGTCCTGCCGGGCGTGGCCCTGGACCCGCTGCCACCAGGCGGCGACCTCGTCCCAGGTGGGGGCGGAGAGGGAGCCGCCGAACTCCTGGACGGAGAGGGCGGCGGTGAGGCCCGCGAAGGCGAGCCGGTCGGCGAGGGGCCAGTCGGCGAGGGTCCCGGTGACGAAGCCGGCGACGAAGACGTCCCCGGCGCCGGTCGGGTCGAGCGCGGAGACCTGGATGGCGGGGACCTCGGCGGTCTCGCCGGTGGCCCCGTCGACGGCGTAGGCGCCCTCGGCACCGAGGGTGACCACGGCGTAGCGGACCTTGTCGGCGAGGGCGCGGGCGGCGGCCCGGGGGCAGTCGGTGCGGGTGTAGCGCATCGCCTCGGCGGCGTTGGGCAGGAACGCCTCGCAGTGCTCCAGGTCGGGCAGGGCCGCCAGGTCCCAGCGGCCGGTGTCGTCCCAGCCGACGTCGGCGAAGACCTTGGCCCCGGCGCGGGCGGCCTGGGCGACCCACTCCTCGGGGCGGCCGGGGGCGAGGGAGGCGACGGCCGCGCGCGCGTGCGGCGGACAGGCGGGCAGGGCGCCGTCGGGCGGCGGGGCCTCGTGGCCGTGGGAGACCATCGTGCGCTCGCCCTCGTAGGCCATGGAGACGGTGACCGGGGAGTGCCAGCCGGGGACGGTGCGGGAGAAGGAGAGGTCGATGCCCTCGCCCTGCTCCAGGGCGTCCCAGCAGTACTCGCCGTAGTGGTCGTCGCCGAAGGCCGCGGCGAGGGAGGTGTGCAGGCCGAGGCGGGCGAGGGCGGTGGCCATGTTGGCGACGCCGCCGGGGCTGGAGCCCATGCCGCGGGCCCAGGACTCGGTGCCGCGGACGGGGGCGCTGTCGAGGCCGGTGAAGATGATGTCGAGGAAGACCGTGCCGGTGAGGAAGACGTCGCAGGCGGGGTCGGTGGGCTCGCGCAGGCGCTCCAACGGGTCGACCTCGGCGTCGTGTTGCGGCTGCTCTCCCCTTGCTGTGGTCACGGCGGACTCCCCGGTCGCGGTGCGGATCCGCCCAGTGTGCCCGATGGGGGGCGGGAGACGGGTGGGACGCACGAGGAAGGCGGTTCCTTTACCCGAAAACCGCCCCGCCAAACCTCCAGTGACCCGGATCACGTGGCGTACCGGCGGATACCGTCTTCTCCCGCCCCTCGCCCGCTTGATACACATGGTTCCGCGACCCCGTGCCCCTCGCGCACCACCGGGCGCTCCACCCCTCCCCTTCTTGTTCCTGGGAACGCCCATGTCGTCGCGGTCTCGCGGCGCGGGGGCCCTCGTCGCCCTCGTCGCGCTCTTCACGGCCGGTTACCTGGCCCCGTACCTCCTGCCGACCGTCGTCGGCCGGCTCTCCGCCGGGCTCGGCCTCACCCCCGCGCAGGCGGGCCTGGTCGGCTCCGTGCTGCTGCTCGGCTCCTCGACCGCCGGTTTCACGCTCGCCGCGCGCGGCGAGCGGATCGGGCCGCGCCGGGCGGCCCGCGCGGGCCTGCTCGCCATGATCGTCGGGTACGGCTCCGCCGCCGCGGCCGGCACCGTGCCGCTGGTGGTCGCGGGCGCCGTCCTCGGCGGCCTCGGCTCGGGCACGGCGACGGCGGTGGCCGCCGCCGGGATCGCCGGGCGCCGGGACCCGCACCGGGCCTCGACCCTCGGCCTGCTCTCCGTCTCGGCCGCGGCGGGCGCCCTCTACCTGACGCTCCCCCACCTGGGCACCGGCCACGCGCCCCCGTTGCTCGCGATCGTCTGCGCGGCAGCGCTGGTGTGGCCGGTGACGGGGCGTCTGGAGGGCGGTGCGCGGGCGCGTGCGGATGCGGATGCGGGTGCCGCGCATGTGGCGGGGCCGCTGCCGTACCGGCGGGCGGGGGCCGTCCTCGCGGGCGGCATCCTGTGCTGGTCCCTCGCGCAGAACGCCCTGTGGGGCGTGAGCGGACGCATCGGGACCACGCAGGCCGGGCTCTCCGAGGTCACCGTCGGCGCGGTCTTCGCGGCGGCGCTCGGCGCGGGGCTCGCCGGGGTCACGGCGGCGGGGGCGCTCGGCTCGCGCCTGGGCCGGGCGGTGCCGATCGGGGCGGGCACGGTGGTCATCGCGGGCTGTGTGCTGCTCAGCTCGGCCGCCGGGGACCTGGTGTCCTTCGCGGCCGGCGAGATCCTGTGGAACGCCGTCTACCCGGTCGTCCTGTCGTACCTCCTGGGCCTGGCCGCCTCACTCGACCCGCGCGGCCGGTGGGCCGTCCTGGTCGGCTCGGCGTCGTCCCTGGGCGTGGCCTGCGGTCCGGTGACCGGCAGCCTCCTCTCGGAGGGCGCGGGCTATCCGGGCATGGGCGCGGTCCTCTGCTGCCTGCTCCTCCTGGTGGCCGCCCCCATGACGGCCGTGGCCCGCCACGCCGCCGGACGCCCCCTGGTCCCCGGCTCGGTCCGCCGCCGCGGCGGCGCCCCGGCGGCCGTCCTCGCCGGCAGCGCGTCGGCCACGCCGTCCCTGGTGCCCCAGGTGGGGGCTCCGGAGCAGCCGGTGGCTTCGATCCGGGTGCCGGTCGCGGCGGGCCGGCGGCGCTTGACGAAGTCGACGTTCGGGTTGGCGAGGCCGAGCGATCGGGGATGAGGGGGGTGGAGGCCTGTGCGGGGCGCCTGCGGCGGGCTTGTCCCCCACCCCTCCCCGCATTCAGCCCGTCCGGCGTTTGAGGACACGCCCGCAGGGCGTACGGGGGTCCGGGGGCCCGCCCCCGGTTTCGGGAAGGCGCGGGGTGGGGAAAGGGCCCCGCGCAGCGGCCCCGGCCCCGGCCCCGGCCCCGGCCCCGGCCCCGCGACCCCGCTCCCCTACCCTCCGAACTCGTACGCCTCCACCTCCGCCAGATACCGCTCCCTCCGCTCCTCCTCGTCCTCCAGGAACGACGCCAGGAAGGAGTTCCGGGCCAGCTCCCGCAGCTGGTCCTGCGTGAGGCCGAGCGCGTCGCGGACGCCGTCGTAGTTGTCGCCCGCGTAGCCGCCGAAGTAGGCGGGGTCGTCGGAGTTGACGGTGACGAGGAGGCCGGCCGACATCATCGCGCGGAGCGGATGGTCGGCGAGGGTGTCGATGACGCGGAGGCGGACGTTCGACAGGGGGCAGAGGGTGAGCGGGACCCGCTCGCGGGCGAGCCGGGCGACGAGGTCGGGGTCGTCCATGCAGCGCAGCCCGTGGTCGATCCGCTCGACGCCGAGGACGTCGAGCGCCTCGCGGACGTACGCCGCGGGCCCCTCCTCGCCCGCGTGCGCGACGCGGCGCAGACCGAGCCGGGCGGCCTCCTCGTACACCTCGCGGAACTTGGCCGGCGGGTGGCCGACCTCGGCCGAGTCGAGGCCGACGCCGGTGATCCGGTCCAGGTACGGCTCCGCGGCCTCCAGGGTGGCGAGGGCCGACTCGGCGGACTCGTCGCGCAGGAAGCACATGATGAGCCGGGTGGAGACGCCGTACCGCTCCTCGGCGCGGTCGAGGGAGGCGGTCAGGCCCTCGATCACGGTGTCGATCGGGACGCCCCGGGCGGTGTGCGCCTGCGGGTCGAAGAAGATCTCGGCGTGCCGGACGCCCTGGGCGGCGGCCCGCTCCAGGTAGGCGTCGGCGAGTTCGGTGAAGTCCTCGGCGGTGCGCAGGACCGCCATCAGGCCGTAGTACAGGTCCAGGAAGGACTGGAGGTCGCTGAACCGGTACGCCTCGCGCAGGGCGTCGGTGTCCGCGTACGGCAGGGTGACGCCGTTGCGCGCGGCGAGCGCGAAGGCCAGCTCGGGTTCGAGGGTGCCTTCGATGTGGAGGTGCAGTTCCGCCTTGGGTACGGGCATGTTCACGTTCGTTTCGGTACGGGGACCCTCATGAGGTCCTGGGCAATGCTCAGCTCGCCGTCGAACCCGGCCGCCCGCGCCTGCCGTTCGAACGCGGCGGGGTCGTGGTAGCGCTGCGAGAAGTGGGTGAGGACGAGGTGCCGCACGCCCGCGTCCCGGGCGACCGCCGCGGCCTGTCCGGCCGTCAGGTGCCCGTGGTCGGTGGCGAGGCGGACGTCCTCGTCCAGGAAGGTCGACTCGATGACGAGCATGTCGGCGCCCTCTGCGAGGGCGTGCACGCCCTCGCAGAGCCGGGTGTCCATGACGAAGGCGAAGCGCTGGCCGCGCCGGACCTCGCTGACCTGGCCGAGGGTGACGCCGTTCAGGACGCCGTCGCGCTGGATCCGGCCCACGTCGGGTCCCTCGATGCCGTGTGCGGCGAGCTTCTCGGGCAGTATGCGGCGCCCGTCGGGCTCGACCAGGCGGTAGCCGTAGGACTCGACGGGGTGGGAGAGCCGGTGCGCTTCCAGGGTGTACGCGTCCGTGACGGCGAGGGGCCCGTCGGCGGAGACGGGCGCCTCGACCAGCTGCACGGTCTCGCGGTAGGCCGTGGCGTACCGCAGCCGCTCGAAGAAGCGCTGTCCGCTCGCCGGGTAGTGGGCGGTGACCGGGTGCGGGACCTGGTCGAGGTTGATCCGCTGGATCACCCCGGCCAGGCCGAGCGAGTGGTCGCCGTGGAAGTGCGTGACGCAGATCCGGTCGAGGTCGTGCGCGGCGACCCCGGCGCGCAGCATCTGGCGCTGGGTGCCCTCGCCGGGGTCGAACATGATGCCCCCGCCGTCCCAGCGCAGCAGGTAGCCGTTGTGGTTGCGGTGCCGGGTCGGGACCTGGCTGGCGGTTCCGAGGACGACCAGTTCGCGTACGGACACGGCTTATCCGGGGGGCCAGTTGAGGCCGCGGCCGCCCAGGACGTGCGCGTGGGTGTGGAAGACGGTCTGGCCCGCGCCCGCGCCGGTGTTGAGGACGATCCGGTAGCCGGTGCCGTCGGTCTTCTCCTGGGCGGCGACCTCGCCGGCCTCGCGCAGCAGGTCGGCGGCGACGTCCGGCGCTCCGGCCGCGAGGGAGGCGGCGTCCGGGTAGTGGAGGCGCGGGATCACCAGGACGTGGGTGGGCGCCTGGGGGTTGATGTCGCGGAACGCGACGGTCGTCTCCGTCTCGCGCACGATCGTCGCGGGCACCTCCCCCGACACGATCTTGCAGAACAGGCAGTCGCTCTGCGGCTCTCCGGCCATGGTCCGGGCCTCCTCGCCTCCGTCGGTCAGTACACGCGCATGCTATCCGCCGACGCCGACAAGATCGGTTCCGTTGTCCACAGGGGCGGGGCCGGTCCTCGGGCGGGGCCGGTCCTCGCGCGGGGTCGGTCCTCGGGCGGAGTCAGTCCTTGGGCGCGCGCCGGTTCAGGAACGAGCGGCTCACCCAGTACGTGATGATCACGGCCCAGAACAGCGGTGTGCCGAGCCCGCCGACCGCCCCCGCGTCGAGGTTCCAGAGGGCCATCGTCACCACCGAGTACAGCCCGAGCAAGCCCACGGCCGTCGCCATGGCGAGCACCGGCCGGCAGCCGCGGGCCACCAGGAGCAGCGGACGGCGCAGGCGGGGCGGCAGCCGGCGGCCCATCCACAGCACCCAGCCGCCCCAGGCGCCGACGAGGACGGCCGCGCCGATCAGGAACGGGACCAACGCCTCGGCCCCGGTCGCACCGGTACGGACGGGGGCGGAGCCGAGCGCGGAGGCGACGAAGCCGAGCAGGGCGACCCAGCGGGCCCCGGCGGCGGTGTTCCAGGCCATGGCCTCCAGGTTGTAGCGGGCCTTGCGGTCCTGGAGGTCGAGCGCGGCGGAGGCGACGAACCCCTCGGCGGCCTGCGTCCACGCCCCGCGCCGGAACCAGCGGCGCCGCAGCCGGAGCAGCGAGAGGTTGTTGTGGGCCTCGCTGCTCTGCGGGTTGAGGCGCAGCGCCGTCTCGTACGCGCGCTGCGCGGTGGCGTGGTCGCCCCGGCGCTGGGCGGTGAGGCCGACGAGGAAGTGGGCCGCGTCCTCCTCGGGCGCGAGGTGCACGGCGGCCCGGGCCGCCTCGTACGCCTCGACGGTACGCGCGGGCGTGCGCGCGTGCTCGCCGTGCTCGGTGAGGGCGGTGCCGAGCGCGTAGTGGGCGCCCCAGTACTGCGGGGCGAGCGCGACGGCGTGCCGGGCGGTGGCCTCGGCCTCCTGGAACCGCTTCTGGGAGAGGAGGATCTGGACGCGTATCAGCCAGGCGCCGAGCAGTTCGGGATCGGCCCGCAGCGCCTGGTCCGCGGCGGCCAGGGCGGCGGGGTGGGCGCCGTCCCGGTGGTGGCAGCGGGCGAGCAGGACGAGGGCGTCGGCGTCCTCGGGGTCGGTCGCCAGGTGCTGGGCGGCGAGCGCCCCGGCCTGGGCGTACCGCCCGGCCTCGTACAGCGCCTCGGCGCGCCGCAGCGCGGCGCCGGGGAGGCCCGGGGTGTCCTGGGCGGTCACAGCTTGCGCTTCCGCTTGAGGTGGGCGAGCAGGTCGTCGTAGAGGCCGCCCTCGTTGGCGAACATGGCGACGTTCCGGGCGGCAGCGAACCACGGCTCCGTGGACGGCTTGATCTGCTTGGCCGCGCCGAGCAGGTCCTTGGTCGTGATCAGGCGTACGGAGCCGCTGCGGGCGGAGTCGAGGAGCGCGGCTTCGGCGGCCGTCTCGCAGACGTGGGCGAGGTCGGCGCCGGAGAAGTCCTCGGTGGCCTTGACGAGCTTGCCGAGGTCGACGGCCTCGATGGGGCGCTCGCGCAGGTGGTAGCGGAGGATCGCCTCGCGGGCGGCGGCGTCGGGCGGCAGCACGAGCAGGGTGCGGTCGAGGCGGCCGGGGCGGCGGAGGGCGATGTCCACGTCCCAGGGGACGTTGGTGGCGGCGAGCACGAAGACGCCCTCGTTGCCGGCGCCGCTCGCGATGCCGTCGAGCTCGGTGAGGAGCTGGTTGACGACGTTGCGCAGGCCGCTGTGGTGGGTGCGGGAGCGCTTGGCGCCGAGGGCGTCCAGCTCGTCGAGGAAGACGACGCAGGGGGCCTGGCGGCGGGCGGTCTCGAAGATGTCGTGGATGTTCTTCTCGGAGGCGCCGATCCACATGTCGAGGACGTCGGAGAGCGAGACGGTGAGGAAGCTCGCGCCGAGTTCGCCCGCGACGGCCCGGGCGATGAAGGTCTTGCCGCAGCCGGGCGGGCCGTAGAGGAGCAGGCCGCCGCGCAGCGACTTGCCGTACAGCCTGCGCAGTTCGGGGTTGCGCATGGGGGCGAGGAAGGCGGCCTCCAGGCGGTCCTTGACCTCCTCCATGCCGCCGACGTCGGCGAGGCGCACGGTGCCGGGGGCGTCGACGTCCCAGGCGGCCGCGTCCCCGGCGGTCCCGTCGCCGTCGGCGGCCTGCGGGTCCTCCAGGAAGCGGGGTCCGACGAGGTCCTGGACCTGCTGCTCGGCGGCGTCCCAGTCGAAGGAGGGGGCGGGGGCGCTCGGGGCGGGGGCTTCTGTGGTCGTCGGTTCCGGGGCCGGGGCCCCTGCGGCCGTCGGTCGCGGCGCCGCGGGCATCCCCATCGCGCGGACCATCAGGGCGCGGGCGTTCTCGTCCCCGGGCGCGTGCTGGAGGGCGACGGCCGCCTCCGCGACGGCCTCGTCGCCCCGTCCCTCCGCGAGGAGGAGTTCGGCGAAGTGGAGGCGCAGGGGCACGTCGCCGGGGGCGGCGGCCACGGCGGCGCGGAGACTGCGGATCAGGGGGGACTCGTCGGCCATGCGGCCACCCTAAGGAGCCCCCGGGGGCGGCCGTCCACCGGGTTCGTCACATCTCCTCGCCGCGCCGCCCTCCGTACACTGCGCCGCATGAGACGGGACGGGGCGCTGCGCAGGCTGACGGTGGACGACGGGACGGTCTGGCTCTGGAACGTCCGGCACCGGCACCCCGACTGCCGGACCGTGCTGGGCCTGCGCCGCGCCGGTTCCCCGCGGGCCGTGCTGCGGCTGGTCTTCCGGGAGGAGCCGGGCCGCGCGGTGGCCGGTTTCACGATGGGTCGGCACGAGGTGCTCGCCGTCGGGGGCGGCTGGCTGAACCTCGACGAGCCCGGGGTCGTCCGCCGGTTCCTCGACGCGGCGGTGGCCCGCGGCCTCGTCCCGGCCGCGAACGGGGTGCGGGAGGAGGACGGGTGGCCGCTGTTCGACGCGCTGACGGCCGACGCGTCCCGTCCTCCGGCGCCCTAGCTCCAGCGGCCCGTCCGCCCCAGGACCAGCGCCGTCGCCGCCGTGCCCGCCGTGGAGGTGCGCAGCACGCTGCGGCCCAGCCGGTACGGCTCCGCCCCGGCCGCCCCGAAGGCGGCCAGCTCCTCCGGGGAGACCCCGCCCTCGGGCCCGACGACCAGGACGACCGAGCCCTTCGCGGGGAGGTCGGCGGTGGCGAGCGCGCCGCTGGGGTGGTCGCGGTCCTCGTGCAGGACGGCCGCGAAGTCGGCCTCCGCGAGGAGGGCGGCGACCTGCTTCGTCGTCATGAGGTCCGCGACCTCGGGGAAGCGGGTGCGGCGCGACTGCTTGCCGGCCTCGCGCGCGGTGGACCGCCACTTGGCGAGCGCCTTGAGGCCCCGGTCGCCCTTCCACTGGGTGATGCAGCGGGAGGCGGCCCACGGGACGATCGCGTCCACGCCGGTCTCGGTCATCGTCTCGACGGCCAGCTCGCCCCGGTCGCCCTTGGGGAGGGCCTGGACGACGGTGATCCTGGGCTCCTCCTCGGGGTCCTCGTGGACCTCGGCAACCCGTACGGTGAGCTGGTCCTTGCCCTCGGCGGCGACCACCGCGCAGGCGGCCCAGCGGCCCCGGCCGTCGGCGAGGACCAGTTCCTCGCCCTCCCGCAGCCGCTTCACGGAGACGGCGTGCCGCCCCTCGGGGCCGTCCAGGAGGAAGTTCCCCGCGCCGGGGACGGCGTCGACGACGAAGACGGGTGCGGTCACGAGGTGCTCCTGTGGGGCAGTTCCGAGAGGGCGGTGTCGAGTTCGGCGGCGAGGACCCCGACCAGTTCCCCGGCGGGGAGCGCGCGGGCGAGGCGGTGGCCCTGGCCGGCCCAGAGGGCCATGCCCTGGGCGTCGCCCGCGGTGGCGGCGGCCCTGCGCAGCGGGGCGGTGAGGTGGTGGACCTCGGGGTAGGCGGCGGGGGCGTACGGGCCGTGCTCGCGCGTGAAGCGGTTGACGAGGCCGCGCGCCGGGCGCCCGGAGAAGGCCCGGGTGAGGGCGGTCCGGGTGAACAGCGGGTCGGTCAGGGCCCCCTTGTGCAGCGGGTGGGCGCCCGACTCGGGGCAGGGGAGGAAGGCGGTGCCGAGCTGGGCGGCGCCGGCCCCGGCGGCGAGGACGGCGGCGATCTGGGCGCCGCGCATGATCCCGCCGGCGGCGACGAGCGGGAGGCGGACGCTCTCGCGGACCCGGGCGACGAGGGTGAGCAGTCCGGTGCCGGGCGTGCCGTCCTCGTCCGGGTCGTCGCGGTGCGTCCCCTGGTGCCCGCCGGCCTCGACGCCCTGGACGCAGACGGCGTCGGCCCCGGCGCGCTCGGCGGCCAGGGCCTCCTCGGCGGAGGTGACGGTGACGATCGTGTACGTGCCGGCGCGCGCGAAGGCGGCGAGGACGTCGGGCGCGGGGCAGCCGAAGGTGAAGGAGACGACGGGGACCGGGTCCTCCAGGAGGATGGCCAGCTTGGCGTCGTAGGCGTCGTCGCGGGAGTCGTCGGTCTCGCCGAGCCGGGTCGCGTACCAGTCGGCCTCTCCGGCGAGCTGGTGGCGGTAGACCTCGACGGCGGCCGGGTCGGCGGGCCGTCCGGTCGGCGGCATGAAGAGGTTGACGCCGAAGGGGCGCGCGGTGAGCCCGCGTACCTGCTTGATCTCCTGGTAGAGCCCTCCGGCCGTCTTGTAGCCGCCGGCCAGGAAGCCGAGCGCCCCGGCCTCGCAGACGGCTCCGGCGAGCTCGGGACAGGAGGCGCCACCCGCCATGGGGGCCTGCACGATCGGGAACGGAGAGAGATCGTTCAGTGCGGTGGTGGACATATGGGCATCGTGTCATGCCGCAGGGAGGGGTATGGAAAGGGGCGGTATCCATACATGGATACCGCCCCTCCCTGTAGGTGAAGCCGTACGTGAAGCCGTACGTACGACGGACCTACCGCCCGTTGAACGCGTCCTTCAAGCGCGAGAACAGCCCCTGCTGCCCCGGCTGACTGTGCTGACCCGGGGGACGACCCCCGGACCCCCGGCAGAGCGCCTACCGCCCGTTGAACGCGTCCTTCAGCCGCGAGAACAACCCCTGCTGCCCCGGCTGGAACTGGCCGGTCGGCCGTTCCTCGCCGCGCAGCTTGGCGAGCTCGCGCAGAAGGCGCTCCTGCTCCGCGTCGAGCTTGCTCGGGGTCTGGACCTCGACGTGCACGATGAGGTCGCCGCGCCCGTTGCCGCGCAGGTGGGTGACGCCGCGCCCGTGGAGCGGGATCGACTGGCCGGACTGGGTGCCGGGCCGGATGTCGACCTCCTCGACGCCGTCGAGGGTCTGCAGCGGCACCTTGGTGCCGAGCGCGCCCGCCGTCATCGGGATCGTCACCGTGCAGTGCAGGTCGTCGCCGCGCCGCTGGAACGTCTCGTGCGGGGTCTCGTGGATCTCCACGTACAGGTCGCCGGCGGGGCCGCCGCCGGGGCCGACCTCGCCCTCGCCCGCGAGCTGGATGCGGGTGCCGTTGTCGACGCCGGCCGGGATCTTGACCGTGAGGGTGCGGCGGGAGCGGACCCGCCCGTCGCCCGCGCACTCGGGGCACGGCGTGGGGACGACGGTGCCGAAGCCCTGGCACTGCGGGCAGGGCCGGGAGGTCATGACCTGGCCCAGGAAGGACCGGGTGACCTGGGAGACCTCGCCGCGGCCGCGGCACATGTCGCAGGTCTGCGCGGAAGTGCCGGGCGCGGCGCCCTCGCCGGAGCAGGTCGTGCAGACGACCGCCGTGTCGACCTGGATGTCCTTGGTGGTGCCGAAGGCCGCCTCGTCGAGGCTGATCTCCAGACGGATCATGGCGTCCTGGCCGCGGCGGGTGCGCGAGCGCGGGCCGCGCTGCGAGGCCGTGCCGAAGAAGGCGTCCATGATGTCGGAGAAGTTGCCGAAGCCGCCCGCTCCGAAGCCGCCCGCGCCGCCTCCGCCGGAGGACGAGAGCGGGTCGCCGCCGAGGTCGTAGACCTGCTTCTTCTGCGGGTCCGAAAGGACCTCGTAGGCGGCGTTGATCTCCTTGAAGCGTTCCTGCGTCTTCGGATCGGGATTGACGTCCGGGTGCAGCTCGCGCGCGAGCCTCCGGAAAGCCTTCTTGATCTCGTCCTGGGACGCGTCGCGGCGCACGCCGAGTACGGCGTAGTAGTCCGTGGCCACTTACGACTCCGCCAGGATCTGTCCGACGTAACGTGCCACTGCGCGTACCGCTCCCATCGTTCCGGGGTAGTCCATGCGGGTCGGTCCGACCACGCCGAGTTTGGCGACTGCCTCGCCGCCCGAACCGTAGCCGACCGAGACGACGGACGTGGAGCTCAGCCCCTCGTGGGCGTTCTCGTGCCCGATCCGTACGGTCATGCCCGATTCCTTGGCCTCGCCGAGCAGCTTGAGGAGGACGACCTGCTCCTCCAGAGCCTCCAGGACGGGCCTGATCGTCAGGGGGAAGTCGTGTCCGAAGCGGGTGAGGTTGGCGGTGCCGCCGATCATCAGCCGCTCCTCGTGCTCCTCCACGAGGGTTTCGAGGAGGGTCGCGAGCACGGTCGAGACCGTGGCGCGGTCCTCGGCCTCCTCGAAGGACTCGGGGAGGTCCTGCACCAGCTGCGGCACGTCGGCGAACCGGCGGCCGACGACCCGGCTGTTGAGCCGGGCCCGCAGGTCGGCGAGGGAGGTCTCGCCGAAGGGCGCGGGGCAGTCGATCACCCGCTGCTCGACCCGGCCGGTGTCCGTGATGAGGACGAGCATCAGGCGGGCCGGGGCCAGCGCGAGGAGTTCCACGTGCCGGACGGTGGAGCGGGTCAGCGAGGGGTACTGGACGACGGCGACCTGCCGGGTCAGCTGCGCGAGCAGCCGGACCGTGCGGCCGACGACGTCGTCCAGGTCGACCGCGCCGTCCAGGAAGTTGTGGATGGCCCGCCGCTCGGGCGTCGAGAGCGGCTTGACCCCCGCGAGCCGGTCGACGAAGAGGCGGTAGCCCTTGTCCGTCGGGATGCGGCCGGCGCTGGTGTGGGGCTGGGCGATGTAGCCCTCGTCCTCCAGCACGGCCATGTCGTTGCGCACGGTGGCGGGCGACACGCCGAGCTTGTGGCGCTCCGTGAGCGCCTTGGAGCCGACGGGCTCCTCCGTCCCGACATAGTCCTGGACGATGGCGCGCAGCACTTCGAGTCTGCGTTCGCTGAGCATCGTGCGCACCTCCAGCTGTCGTCGGTCGTTCCGGTTGCTCCGCTTTTGGCACTCGCCCTGTCCGAGTGCCAGCGATCCCGGGCCAGTGTACGGCGGCACACGTCGCTCCTGGCAAGGAGGCGGCGCCCCACCGGTTAGCGTCGCCGTATGGATGTCGACTGGGAAGCACGAGGATGGGAACGGCTCGCGGACGGGGTGGGCCGGCGGCGGCTGCCCGGCTGGGACGCCACGGTGGGGCTCGTCGTGGGCGAACGGGCGGTGCTGCTGTACGACACGGGGTCGTCCCTCGCGGAGGGCGCGGAACTGCGGGCGGAGGTGGCGGAACTCACGGGCGGCCGGAGGGTGACGCACATCGCACTGAGCCACCCGCACTTCGACCACGTGTTCGGCACGGCGGCCTTCGCGGGCGCGGAGGTCTTCGGCGCGGTCGGCCTGGAGGAGCTGCTGGCCCGGGAGCGGGACCGGGAGGAGCTGCGGTCGGACGGGGTGAGGCAGGGCCTCGACCCGGCGGCGGCCGCGGAGGCGGCGGACGTGCTCGTGGCCCCGCGGCACGTGGTCTCCGGCGAGTGGACCCTCGACCTGGGCGGCCGGCAGGTCCTCCTGGCGAACGTCGGCCCCGGGCACACCGGCCACGACCTGGCGCTCCTGGTGCCGGGCCCGCCGGAGGTGGTCTTCTGCGGGGACCTGGTGGAGGAGTCGGGCGAGCCGCAGGCGGGCCCGGACGCGATCCCGTCCCGCTGGCCGGACGCCCTGGACCGGCTCCTGTCGCTCGGCGGCGGGGACGCGGTGTACGTGCCGGGGCACGGGGCGGTGGTGGACGCCGCGTTCGTACGACGCCAGCGCGAGGAACTGGCGACGCGCTTCTCCGTCGCATAACGTCGCCCGAATGCGCAGCTACAACCCGGACCTGACGCCCCCTTGGAAGCGCTCGGCGCCCGTGCCGGAGGTTCCGGCCGACCGCGATCTCGTCGTGGAGGAGGTGGCGACGGGGTTCTGCGGGGCGGTGATCCGCTGCGAGGCGGGCACGGTGACCCTGGAGGACCGCTTCGGCAAGCACCGGGTCTTCCCGCTGGAACCGCGCGGCTTCCTCCTGGAGGGGAAGGTCGTGACCCTGGTCCGCCCGTCCGCCGCGCCGGCCCGCCCGACCCGTACGGCCTCCGGCTCGGTCGCGGTGCCGGGCGCACGCGCGCGCGTGGCGCGGGCCGGCCGGATCTACGTCGAGGGCCGCCACGACGCGGAGCTGGTCGAGCGGGTCTGGGGCGACGACCTGCGGATCGAGGGCGTGGTCGTGGAGTACCTGGAGGGCGTCGACGACCTGCCGGCGATCGTCGCGGAGTTCGGCCCGGCGCCCGACGCGCGCCTCGGCGTCCTGGTGGACCACCTGGTCCCGGGCTCGAAGGAGTCCCGGATCGCGGCCCGGGTGACCTCCCCGGACGTCCTGGTCGTCGGCCACCCGTACATCGACGTCTGGGAGGCGGTGAAGCCGTCCTCGCTCGGCATTCCGGCCTGGCCGACGGTCCCGCGCGGCCAGGACTGGAAGACGGGCGTCTGCCGCGCCCTGGGCTGGCCGGAGAACACGGGCGCGGCCTGGCAGCACATCCTGTCGAGGGTGACGTCGTACAAGGACCTGGAACCGGCGCTCCTCGGCCGGGTCGAGGAACTGATCGATTTCGTGACGGCGCCGTAGGACGACCATCGTGCGGGCGATCGTCCCGCGGGGCGGGACGGGTGGGCGCACGGGACGGCGCCCTCGCCGGGCCTGGGCTCCCGCTCCTACGGCGCCCCCGAGTACGCCGCTCAGTCCACCAGGTCCCGCACCACCGCGTCCGCGAGCAGCCGGCCCCGCAGGGTCAGGACGGCCCGCCCCGCCCCGTACGGCACGGGGTCGAGCAGGCCGTCCGCCAGGGCCTTCCCGGCGGCGGCCAGGCCGGCCGGCCCGAGCAGTTCCAGCGGGCAGCCGTCCCGCAGGCGCAGTTCGAGCAGGATCCGCTCCACCCGCCGGTCCTCCTCGGAGAGGAGCTCGCGGCCGGCGCCCGGCGTCCTCCCCGCCGCGAGGGCCGCCGCGTACGCGCCCGGGTGCTTCACGTTCCACCAGCGGACCCCGCCCACGTGGCTGTGCGCGCCGGGCCCGGCGCCCCACCAGTCGGCGCCGCGCCAGTACAGCTCGTTGTGGAGGCAGCGCCCGGCCTCCGAGGTGGCCCAGTTGGACACCTCGTACCACTCGAAACCGGCCCCGGACAGCACCTCCTCGGTGATCAGGTACCGGTCGGCGTGCACGTCGTCGTCGGTCATCGGCACCTCGCCGCGCCGGATGCGGCGGGCCAGCTGCGTGCCCTCCTCCACGATCAGGGCGTACGCGCTGACGTGGTCGGGTCCGGCGCCGATCGCCGCGTCGAGCGAGGCCCGCCAGTCGTCGTCGGACTCGCCGGGCGTGCCGTAGATCAGGTCGAGGTTGACGTGGTCGAACCCGGCGGCCCGCGCCTCGGCGACGCACGCCTCGGGGCGCCCGGGCGTGTGGGTGCGGTCGAGGACCTTCAGGACGTGCTGCCGGGCGCTCTGCATGCCGAAGGAGATCCGGTTGAAGCCGCCCGCGCGCAGCTCGGCCAGGTAGGCCGGGTCCACGGACTCCGGGTTCGCCTCGGTCGTGACCTCGGCACCGTCCGCGAGCCCGAACTCGTCGCGGATCGCCCCCAGCATCCGTACGAGGTCGCCGGCGGCGAGCAGCGTGGGCGTGCCGCCGCCGACGAAGACGGTCCGGACCGGCCGGGGGTCGTCGCCGAGGACCTTCCGGGCGAGCCGGACCTCCTCGGCGAGCTGGTCGGCGTAGTTGTCCCGGGAGGCGAGCACGCCCCCCGTGCCGCGCAGTTCGCTCGCCGTGTAGGTGTTGAAGTCGCAGTACCCGCAGCGCGTCGCGCAGTAGGGCACGTGCAGGTAGAACCCGAGCGGGCGCTCCCCGGCCCCTTCCAGGGCGTGCGGGGGCAGCGCCCCGTCCTCGGGAACGGTCTCACCATCGGGCAGTACGGAAGGCATGAGCCCATTGTCCCGTACTGCCCGGGGTGGGCCGGCTGCCCGTGGACAACCGGCTCCCCTGCCGGCCGGCCCCGGTGCGGGGCCGCCGGTCAGGCCTCGCGCGAGCCCGCGTACATCTCGTCGATGAGGTGCTTGTACTCGCGCTCCACGACCGGCCGCTTGAGCTTCAGGGACGGGGTCAGCTCGCCGTGCTCGATGTCGAGGTCGCGCGGCAGCAGGCGGAACTTCTTGATCGTCTGCCAGCGCTGCAGGCCCTCGTTGAGCCGGTCCACGTACCCCTGGATCAGCTTCTCGGTCTGCGGGGCGGCGACGACCTCGGCGTACGGCTTGCCCGCGAGGTCGTGCTCGGCGGCCCAGCCGAGGATGGAGGGCTCGTCCAGGGCGATCAGGGCGGTGCAGAAGTTCCGGTCGGCGCCGTGGACCAGGATGTTCGAAACAAACGGGCAGACGGCCTTGAACTGGCCCTCGACCTCGGCCGGCGCGATGTACTTGCCGCCGGACGTCTTGATCAGGTCCTTCTTGCGGTCGGTGATCCGCAGGTAGCCGTCGGCGGACAGCTCGCCGATGTCGCCGGTGTGGAACCAGCCGTCGGACTCCAGGACCTCGGCCGTCTTCTCCGGCAGGCCGTGGTAGCCCTCCATGATGCCGGGGCCGCGCATCAGGATCTCGCCGTCGTCGGCGATGCGGACCTCGGTGCCGGGGAGCGGCTTGCCGACGGTGCCGGTGCGGTAGGCCTCACCCGGGTTGACGAAGGAGGCGGCGGAGGTCTCGGTGAGGCCGTAGCCCTCCAGGATGTGGATGCCCGCGCCGGAGAAGAAGTAGCCGATCTCGGGGGCGAGGGCGGCGGAGCCGGAGATGCACGCGCGCAGGTTGCCGCCGAAGGCCTCGCGGATCTTGCCGTAGACGAGGGCGTCGGCCACCTTGTGCTTGATGCCCAGGCCGAAGGGCGCGGAGGCGGTGCCGGTGCGGCGGAAGTTGTCCTGGGTGGTCTTCGCGTACTCGCGGGCGACCTCGGCGGCCCACTGGAAGATCTTGTATTTGGCGCCGCCGGCGGCGCGGGCCTTGGCGGCGACCCCGTTGTAGACCTTCTCGAAGATGCGGGGCACGGCCGCCATGTAGGTCGGCTGGACCACCGGCAGGTTCTCGATGATCTTGTCGACGCGGCCGTCGACGGCGGTGACGTGCCCGACCTCGATCTGGCCGGAGGTGAGGACCTTGCCGAAGACGTGGGCGAGCGGCAGCCACAGGTACTGGACGTCGTCCCGGGTGACGAGGCCGGTGGCGGCGATGGCCTTGGCCATGTACGACCAGTTGTCGTGCGGGAGGCGGACGCCCTTGGGGCGGCCGGTGGTGCCCGAGGTGTAGATGAGGGTGGCGAGCTGCGTGGAGGTGATCGCGGAGACCCGCTCCTTGACCGCCTCGGGGTGCTTCTCCAGGTACGCCCGGCCGCGCGCCTCCAGCTCGGCGAGGGTGAGGACCCAGTCGCCGTCGCTCTCGACGCCGGCGGCGTCGACGACCACCACGTGGCGGAGGTTCGGCAGGTCGGCGCGGCGCTCGACGGCCTTGGCGAGCTGGGAGGCGTCCTCCGCGATGAGGACCTTCGACTCGGAGTCCGAGAGGATGAACGCCGACTCCTCGGCGTTGGTCTGCGGGTAGACCGTGGTGGTCGCGGCGCCCGCGCACATCACGCCGAGGTCCCCGAGGATCCACTCGACCCGGGTGGAGGAGGCGAGGGCGACCCGCTCCTCGGGCTGCACCCCGAGGTCGACGAGACCGGCGGCGATCGCGTAGACCCGCTCGGCGGCCTGCCCCCAGCTGAGCGACTTCCAGTCGTCCGGTCCGGAGCCGGACGCGGCGGGGACCGGGTAGCGGTAGGCCTCCGCGTCGGGAGTCCGCTCGACTCGCTCAAGGAAGAGGGTCGCCACGGAGGGCGGCCGGTTCTCGATCTGGGTCTGTGTGTCGCTCACGACGTCCTCCGGGCGGCGGCGGTGCCTTCTGGCGGTTCGTAACTAACTGGCGAGTAACCTTCGAGCCGGGATCAGAGTAAAGGCCCGAGGTCCGGCGCGTAAGGCCTTGCAGTCCGTCGCTTCATAACGAACGGGTCCGCGCGCACGATGCGCGTGGACCCGTTCGTGTCTCCCGTGGAGCGGGGGAGGCCGCTGCGGCTCCGCCCGCCGTCACGCCCTCCGGCCGTCTTCCGACGGTCCGGGATTGGCTACTTCTTGCCCTTGCCGGAGGACTCGTCGCTCGACAGGACGGCGATGAACGCCTCCTGGGGCACCTCCACCGAGCCGACCATCTTCATGCGCTTCTTGCCCTCCTTCTGCTTCTCGAGGAGCTTCCGCTTCCGGGAGATGTCACCGCCGTAGCACTTGGCGAGGACGTCCTTGCGGATGGCGCGGATGGTCTCGCGGGCGATGACCCGGGAGCCGATCGCGGCCTGGATGGGCACCTCGAAGGCCTGCCGGGGGATGAGCTCGCGCAGCTTGGCGACGAGCCGCACGCCGTAGGCGTACGCCGCGTCCTTGTGGGTGACGGCGGAGAAGGCGTCCACCTTGTCGCCGTGCAGCAGGATGTCGACCTTGACCAGGCTGGAGGCCTGCTCGCCCGTGGGCTCGTAGTCGAGGGAGGCGTACCCGCGCGTCTTGGACTTCAGCTGGTCGAAGAAGTCGAAGACGATCTCCGCGAGGGGCAGGGTGTAGCGGATCTCGACCCGGTCCTCGGAGAGGTAGTCCATGCCGATCAGGGTGCCGCGCCGGTTCTGGCAGAGCTCCATGATCGCGCCGATGAACTCGCTGGGCGCGAGGATCGTGGCCCGGACGACGGGCTCGTACACCTCGCTGATCTTGCCCTCGGGGAACTCGCTCGGGTTCGTGACCGTGTGCTCGCTGCCGTCCTCCATGACCACGCGGTAGACCACGTTGGGGGCGGTGGCGATCAGGTCGAGGCCGAACTCGCGCTCCAGGCGCTCGCGGATCACGTCCAGGTGGAGCAGGCCGAGGAAGCCGACGCGGAAGCCGAAGCCGAGCGCGGCGGAGGTCTCCGGCTCGTAGACGAGCGCGGCGTCGTTGAGCTGGAGCTTGTCCAGGGCCTCGCGGAGGTCGGGGTACTCCGAGCCGTCCAGCGGGTAGAGGCCCGAGAAGACCATCGGCTTCGGGTCCTTGTAGCCGCCGAGCGCCTCGGTGGCGCCCTTGGACTGCGAGGTGATCGTGTCACCGACCTTGGACTGGCGGACGTCCTTCACACCGGTGATGAGGTAGCCCACCTCACCGACGCCCAGGCCGTCGGCCGACAGCATCTCCGGCGAGTTGGTGCCGATCTCCAGGAGCTCGTGGGTGGCGCCGGTCGACATCATCTTGATGCGCTCGCGCTTGTTGAGCTGCCCGTCCACGACACGCACGTACGTGACGACGCCCCGGTACGAGTCGTACACCGAGTCGAAGATCATCGCGCGGGCGGGGGCGTCGGCGACGCCGACCGGGGCCGGGACGTCCCGGACGACGCGGTCGAGCAGCGCCTCGACGCCCAGGCCGGTCTTGGCGGAGACCTTGAGCACGTCCTCCGGCTGGCAGCCGATGAGGTTCGCCAGCTCCTCCGCGAACTTCTCCGGCTGCGCGGCCGGCAGGTCGATCTTGTTGAGGACCGGGACGATGGTGAGGTCGTTCTCCATCGCCAGGTAGAGGTTGGCGAGGGTCTGCGCCTCGATGCCCTGCGCCGCGTCCACCAGGAGGATCGTGCCCTCGCAGGCCGCCAGGGACCGCGAGACCTCGTAGGTGAAGTCGACGTGCCCCGGGGTGTCGATCATGTTCAGGATGTGCGTGCGCCCCTGCTCCGGCCCCTCGGTGGGAGCCCACGGCAGACGGACGGCCTGGGACTTGATCGTGATGCCGCGCTCACGCTCGATGTCCATCCGGTCGAGGTACTGGGCGCGCATCTGCCGCTGGTCGACCACACCGGTGAGCTGGAGCATCCGGTCGGCGAGCGTGGACTTGCCGTGGTCGATGTGCGCGATGATGCAGAAGTTGCGGATCAGAGCCGGGTCGGTACGGCTCGGCTCGGGCACGTTGGTAGGAGTCGCGGGCACGCAGGCTTCTCGTCTCGGGCGATGTTCTGAACGGATACGTAGGCTCCATGGTCCCATGCCCGGCGGCCGACGCCCGGTTTGGGCGGTCGCGAGGGCGGCTGATACCGTGGACAGCTGTGCCTCGTCTGCCCTCTCAGCTCGCGGGGCGCTTCCAGAAGGAACACCGAACCTGTAAAGGCTCTTTTCGTGGCGAACATCAAGTCCCAGATCAAGCGGAACAAGACGAACGAGAAGGCGCGCCTGCGCAACAAGGCCGTCAAGTCGTCGCTCAAGACCGCGATCCGCAAGGCCCGTGAGGCTGTCGCCGCCGGCGACCTCGAGAAGGCCACCGTCGCCGCTCGTGCCGCCTCGCGTCAGCTCGACAAGGCTGTCTCGAAGGGTGTCATCCACAAGAACGCCGCCGCCAACAAGAAGTCGGCGCTGGCCACCAAGGTTGCCTCCCTCCAGGGCTGAGCTCTGATGTGACCGGCCGTACGGGACCCAGCGGGCCCTCTCTCCCGCTCCCGCCCGGCCACCCCGGACTCGCGCGCGGACGCGTTCGCCACGCGGGTGCGAGCCCACTTGATCGAACGTCGAAGGCCCTGTCGCCTCCTTCCCCAGGAGGCGACAGGGCCTTCTTCGTACGACGGGCCCTGCCGTGTGCGGCAGGTGTCCCTCGTGCGTCTACGTATACGTGTACGGGACGGGGCGGGCGTCCCTGTCCCGGGCGCCCTGTCCCGGACGCCGGGCCCGGTCAGACGTCCCGGCGCGTCCTCGCCGCCCGGGCCACCGCGACGACCGCCTTCTCCAGGGCGTACTCGGGGTCGTCGCCCCCGCCCTTCACGCCCGCGTCCGCCTCGGCGACCGCGCGCAGGGCCAGCGAGACCCCGTCCGGGGTCCAGCCGCGCATCTGCTGCCGTACGCGGTCGATCTTCCAGGGCGGCATGCCCAGCTCCCGCGCGAGGTCGGCGGGGCGGCCGCCCCGGGCCGAGGAGAGCTTGCCGATGGCCCGCACGCCCTGGGCGAGCGCGCTGGTGATCAGCACAGGCGCGACCCCGGTGGAGAGCGACCAGCGCAGGGCCTCCAGGGCCTCCGCCGCCCGCCCCTCGACGGCGCGGTCGGCGACGTTGAAGGAGGAGGCTTCGGCGCGGCCCGTGTAGTACCGCCCGACGACGGCCTCGTCGATCGTCCCGTCCACGTCGGAGGTGAGCTGCGTGACGGCGGAGGCGAGCTCGCGCAGGTCGCTGCCGATCGCGTCGACCAGGGCCTGGCAGGCCTCCGGCGTGGCCGAGCGCCCGAGCGCCCGGAACTCCTGCCGCACGAACGTCAGCCGTTCCGCCGGCTTGGTCGTCTTCGGGCAGGCCACCTCCCGCGCCCCCGCCTTGCGCGCGGCGTCGAGCAGGCCCTTGCCCTTGGCCCCGCCCGCGTGGAGCAGGACGAGGGAGATGTCCTCGATCGGGTCGCCGAGGTAGGCCTTGACGTCCTTGACCGTGTCGGCGGAGAGGTCCTGGGCGTTCCGCACGATCAGGACCTTGCGCTCGGCGAAGAGCGAGGGGCTGGTGAGCTCCGCGAGCGCCCCGGGCTGGAGCTGGTCGGGAGCGAGGTCGCGCACGTCCGTGTCGGCGTCGGCGGCGCGGGCGGCCGCCACCACCTCCTGGACGGCGCGGTCGAGGAGCAGGTCCTCCTGTCCCACGGCGAGCGTCACGGGACCGAGGAGGTCGTCGGGGGAAGTCTTCCTGGTGGCCATCGCGGTCCAGCATCCCACGGGCCGCTGACAGCCGCGCCCACCGGCGACCGCGTCCGCCGGCGGTCGCGCCCGTGCCCATGCCCGCGCCCATGCCCGAGAATGACGGGGTGAGCGAACGACACGTACTGGTGCTCCCCGACCGCGACGCGGCCGAGGAGGTCGCCGAGGAGCTTCCCGACCGCTTCGGGGTCGCCGAGGAACCGCAGCTCGTCCGGGACGCCCTGGCCGGGGAGGACGACGCCGAGGACGCGCAGTGGCTGGTGGTCGTCGAGGACCCGGACGGCCGGCTCGACCCGGCGGCCCTCGACGGCCTGGCCGCCGAGTACGAGGGCTGGCTGGAGGCCCCCTGACCTTCCCCGGCCCCGTCAGCTCCCCGGCTTCTTGGGCACGATCTGGACGTCGAGGTCGATGCTGATGCTGGACCCGACGGCCGCGATGCCGCGCGCGAGCAGCGTCTGCCAGGTGAGGGTGAAGTCCTCGCGGTGGAGCTCGGTGGTGGCGCGGCAGGCGCACCGGGTCTCGCCCTCCAGGCCGCTCCCGAGGCCCAGGTACCGGGTGTCGAGGGTGACCGTGCGGCTCACCCCGTGGAGGGTGAGCGCCCCGGTGACGGCCCAGCGGCTGGCGCCCCGGTGGGTGAAGCGCTCGCTGTGGAACTCCAGCGTCGGATACTTCCCGACGTCGAGGAAGTCGCCCGAGCGCAGGTGGTCGTCGCGCATCCGCACCCCGGTGTCGATGGAGGCGGCGTCGATGACGACGTGCATCGCGGAGTGCTCCATGCGGTCGGCGATGCGGACCGCGCCCGCGAAGCCGTTGAACCGGCCGTGGATCCGGGCCAGTCCGATGTGGCGCGCCGTGAACCCGATCTGCGAGTGCGCCGGGTCGATCTCCCAGTCGCCCGGCTCCGGGAGCGGGGGCTGCGGAGCGACCTGGAGCATGACGTCGCCGAGGCCGGTGTGGACGCCCTCGGCGACGACGGCGGTGCCGTGGTGCGGCGTGTAGCCCTCGGCGGTGACCGCGAGCCGGTACTCGCCGGCCGGCACGGTCGCGAGCGCGGTGCCGTACGGGTCGGTCTCCCCGGCCAGCACCTTGCGTCCCGCCGTGTCGCTGACGACGAACTCGGCCTGCCGGACGGGCTCGTGCACGGGGTCGAGCACCCGGCAGCTGAGCACTCCCGCCGAGGACGGGACGGTGAGGCCGGCGAGCGGTCCGCCCCGCGCGGCGTTCCCTCCGTGCTTCCCGAAGAGACGATCGAACATTCTTCACGCACCCCCGTGCGACTCGTTCATTGTGCAACGAAGTCGCATTCGATCACTGCTGGGGCGTTCGAGGCAAACCGGAGCAAGTGTCGGCAAGTGTTACCGGGAGTCCGAATTGACGCTCTCTTCCCCGTACGAAGGGCTGCGACACGACGGATCGCACGGCGGGCGGCGGGCCACTCGGCCGGCGCCGGGCTACGTGGCCGGCGGCGGGCTACGTGGTCGGCGGCGGGACGACGGGCAGCGCGTCGAGCTCGATGCCGAACAGCTCCCGGTACGCCTTCCGCACCTCGTCGTCCCCGCCGAGGATCCGCTCGTCGCGCTCGCCGTGGGCGCTGGCGATCAGCTTCCTGCCGCTGAGGGTGATCCGGCCGCCCTCCTCGGTGAGCCGGGAGCAGATGAGGGAGCGCGTGAAGTGCGAGTCGGGCGAGGTCCGGTGGTACCAGGCCCCGGCCGTGAAGTCGGCGAGCTCGCGCGGCCGGGTCTCCGCCAGGTACTGGGGCTTCCCGTCCCGCAGCACCTCCAGGTCGCCGTCGGAGGTCTCCGCGATCCGGAAGACACCGCCCGGGTCCTCCTGGTCGTCGCGCGCGTCGAAGGCCAGCGGGAAGTGGCTGTGGTCGCCGAACCCGACGTCGGCCAGCCACCGTTCCCCCTCCGCCGTCTCCACCCGCAGCGCCATGTGGTCGTACGGGATGCCCGGCTTCCCTCCCTCCCCGACGACCCGTGCCTGAAGCAGCTCGACCCCGTACCCGAGCCCCCTCAGCAGGACGGCGAACGCCGTGTTGATCTCGTAGCAGAAGCCGCCCCTGCGCGCGCCGACCACCTTGTCGAGGAGCGCCTTCCCGTCCAGGACGACGGGCTCGCCGAGGTGGATCGAGAGGTTCTCGAACGGCACGGTCCGCAGGTGGCGCAGGTGCAGCTCGCGCAGCGCGGCGGCGTCCGCGCGCACCGGCCGCTCCGCCCCGATGCGGCGCAGATAGGCCTCGACCTCGGAGGGGGCGGGAACGAAGGGCACGGGCTGCGCGGTAGGCCCCTGCGTCGCCGGGGGCTCGGACGGGACGGCGGGTGCCGGCTGTGTGGTCATACGAACAGTCTGCCGCCTCCCGCCCCCCGACCCGGCCCTTCGCGCCACCGATTCCCCTTCCCGTACGGGGAGTTCACCCGCCCTTCGCTACTGCCGTGAGCCCCCTCCCCGCCCCCGTCACCGCGATCGCCCCGTCCCGGTCGGTCCGCAGCACCCGCGCCCCGCCGTCCCGCAGCGCCTCCAGCGTCCGGGGCGACGGATGGCCGTACGGGTTGTCCCGGCCGGCCGACACGAGCGCGATCCTGGGCCGCACGGCCCGCGTCAGCGCCGGGTCCTGGTGCGCGGACCCGTGGTGGGCGACCTTGAGGACGTCCACGGGCGCGAGGCCCGGATGGACCCGCAGCAGCGCCCGCTGCGCCGGCGGCTCCAGGTCCCCGAGGAGCAGCAGGCTCACCCCTCCGACCGCACGGACGAGCAGCGCGACACTGGCGTCGTTGGGCCCCTCGAAGGGCCCCCCGACTCCCGGGACCCACCCGGCGTCCACAGCCCCCGGGGCCCTCCCGGCGGCCATGGCTCCCGGGGCCCTCCCGGCGACCATGGCTCCCGGGGACCTCCCGGCCACCGGCCACGGCCAGAGGACCCGCCACTCCAGGGCCCCGATCCTCCGCCGCTCCCCCGGCCCGGCGCGGATCACCGGCACCCCGGCCGCGGCCGCCGTCCGCCGCACGAACGCCGCCTGGGCGGGTGGTTCTTCGAGCCCCGTCGTCTGGATCGCCCCCACCGACCGCCCCCGCAGCACTCCCGGGAGCCCGGCCACGTGGTCCGCGTGGAAGTGGGTGAGCACCAGCAACGGCACCCGTCTCACCCCGAGTTCGCGCAGGCAGCGGTCCACCGGCACGGGGTCGGGCCCCGCGTCCACCACGACGGCGGAGTCCCCGCCCGCCGCGAGCACGGTCGCGTCCCCCTGGCCCACCTGACACATCGCGAACACCCAGTCCGGCGGCGGCCATCCGGTGGCCCACCTTGCCAGCGGCGCCGGCCGCACCACGGCGAGCAGGAGCAGGCCGACGACGAGGACGCCGAGCACACCCCGGTGCGGCAGCCTGCGCGCCCCGACGACCACGGTCGCGGTGAGCAGCGCGAGGGCTAGCCCGCCCCACCATCCGCCGGGCCAGGCCAGCTCCGCCCCCGGCAGCGCGCTCCCGGTGCGGGCCACCCACGCGATCCACCGGACCGGCCATCCCGCCACCCACGCCAGGCCCTCCGCCGCCGGCATCCAGATCGCCGCCAGGGCCAGCGCTCCGAACCCGCACACCGTCGCGGGCGCCACGGCGAGTTCGGCGAAGAGGTTCGCCGGGATCGCGACCAGGCTGACCCGGGCCGCGAAGACCGCCACGACCGGAGCGCACACCGCCTGCGCCGCCAGGGCGGCGGCCAGCGCCTCCGCCAACCGGCCGGGCACCCCGCGCCGCCGCAGGGCGTCGCTCCACCGGGGAGCGATCGTCAGCAGCGCCCCCGTGGCCAGGACCGAGAGCAGGAACCCGTAACTCCGCGCGAGCCAGGGGTCGTGGAGCACCAGGACGAGGACGGCGGCGGCCAGTGCGGGGACCAGCGATCTCCTGCGTCCCGTACCGATCGCGAGCAGCGCGACGAGGCCGCAGGCGGCGGCGCGCAGCACGCTCGGGTCGGGCCGGCAGACGATCACGAAGGCGAGCGTCAGCCCTCCCCCGGCCACCGCCGTGACCCGCAGCGACAGCCCGAGCCGGGGTGCGAGCCCGCCCCGCTCCGCCCGGTGCGCCCGCCCGGGCCGCCCGACGAGGAGGAGCAGCACGACGGTGAGGTTGCTTCCGGACACCGCCAACAAGTGCGTGAGGTCGGTGGCTTCGAAGGCGTCCCGCAGCTCGGGGCCGACCCGGGAGGTGTCCCCGACGACCAGCCCGGGCAGCAGGGCCCGCGCGTCGGGGTCGAGCCCCTCGGTGGCCCTCCGCAGCCCCGCGCGCAGCTCCCCCGCCGCCCGCTGCGGCGCGGTCGGCCGGCCCACGACCTGTGGCGGGGCCGAACCGTCGGCCTTGAGCACCGCCGCGAACGGTTCGCCCGGGTGCGCCGGCGGCGCGAGCCGGCCGCCGACCCTCAGCCGGGTGGAGGGCAGGAGCCGCAGCCACGCCTCACGCCCCTCCCCCGGCGGCACGATCAGCAGGACGGGCGCCCGGGTCCGGTGGGCCGTGCCGTCCGACCGCTCGACCCGGGTCACCTCGCCGTTCAGGACGACCGAGACCGGGGCCATGGCGTTGCCCCGCACCTTGGGCCGGGTGAGCCGCGGATCGGAGGTCACCGCCACCTCGAAGCGCGCCCGCGCGTACTCCTCGGCGAGGACCGGCACGGGCCCGCGCCGCAGGTCAGCCGTGTGCAGCCCCGCCGACGCGGCCCCGGCCGCGGCACACAGCAGGACCCCGGCCCACGCGGTGACCCGCAACCGCCGTCCGCCGAAGCCACCCGGCGGAGCGGCCCCACGACCGCCCTCGGAACCTCCGCGCCGCCCTGCCACCCCAGGGACCTCCCCGGAACCTCCGCGCCGCCGGACCGCGCCCCGTATCCCTTCCGGTCCTCCCCGCCGCCAGGCCGCTCCCCGGACCAGCAGGACCGCCGCCCCCGCCAGACAGGCCGTGACACCGGCCACCGCCCACCACCCGGGGACGCCCACGGCCCAGGCCGCCGCCGCCCAGGCCGCCGCCGCGAGGGGAACGAGCCGCAGATCGGCCGGCCCTTCCCCCCGGTCCGGCCCCCTCGGCTCCGCCTCCGCACCTGTCTCCGCTTCTCTCCCCGTCTCCGCCTCTCTCCCTGTCTCCCCCTCCATCCCCGTTCCTGCCCTCGTCCCCGTCCCCGCTTCCGTCCTCTCGGCCGGCTCCCCGCCCCGCTTCACGGCCGGACCAGTGGTTCGAGGTCGGCGAACCGCCGCTCGCCGATGCCACTGACCTCCCGCAGTTCGGCCACCGACCGGAAGCCGCCGTGTTCCGTGCGGTGGTCGACGATGTGCTGGGCGAGGACCGGCCCGACGCCCGGAAGCGTGTCGAGCTGTTCCACCGTGGCCGTGTTGAGGCTCACCGGCGTCCCCGGAGCATCTCCCCCTCCAGCCGCTCCCCCGCTCCCGGGACCCGGCGCGGCGACCTGCGCCCCCGGCACGTCGACCAGGACCTGTTCGCCGTCGGACAGGACACGCGCCCGGTTGATCCCGGTGAGGTCGGCGCCGGACCGCACCCCGCCCGCCGCCCGCAGGGCGTCCGCCACCCGCGACCCCGCGGGCAGGGTCAGTACGCCCGGCCTGCGCACCTTCCCGCCCACGTCGACGACGACCTCCCCGCCGGAGGACACGGACGGGACGGGCGGGACGGGCGGGACGGGTGGCGGTCCCACCTCCTCCCGGGCCTCCGGCTCCGGCCCTGACCGCCCGGTGGACGCGACCGTCGCGGGGGCGGCCCGGACGAGTTCGGGGGCGCGCACCGGCTCCGGCCGGCCCGTCCAGAAGTAACCGCCCGCGAGCCCCGCGGCCACGAACAGGACCACCGTCAGCGCGGCCAGCGTCCTCGGCTCCAGCCCGCACCGCGTCTGCACCCACAACGGGAGCCGGTCGCGGGCCCCCGCCACCAGCCGCTCCCGCACCCCGGGCGGAGGGGCAGGTAGAGCGGTCCGTCCCGGGGTCTCGGCCGTCTCCGCCCCGGTGGGCGGCTCCGTCGGGAACAGGGCGTCCCCCCGCCGCCGTACGACACCTCCGGGCACGTCGGACGGCCGTCCGGCCCGGATGCGCCGCCGTCCTCGCCCGGGAGGCGAACCGCGCCCTCCGGAACGACCCCGTCCGTCCGAACCGGCTGCCCTCCCGGGCCCGCTCGTCGGACCGCGAGACGTCCTCACCGCCCCAGGGGCAGCCGTATCCGTATCCGTGTCGATGTCCGTGGTACCGACGGCGGTGGTGGCGGCGGTGGTGCTCGATGCGATGGATGTACGAATCGTCATGCACGTGACGGTAGGGATCGCGGACACCCCGTGCCGGGCTCATCCCGGGTCGGTGGACAGCGGCCCCGCTGTGGAAAACTCCGTCACCCTCACGGGCGACGGACGCACGACGGGCCCACGACGGACTCACGACCGACGCACGACCGACGCACGGCCCGGGGGCTCAGCGGGGCGAGACGACGACCGCCAGGAGCCCGGGTCCCGTGTGGGCGCCGATGACCGCGCCCACTTCGCTGACGTGGAACTCCCCGATCCCCGGGATGCGCTCCCTGAGCCGGCCGGCGAGCGTGGCGGCACGCTCCGGCGCGGACAGGTGGTGCACGGCGATGTCGACGGCCCCGGAGCCGGCCCGCTCCACCGCGATCTCCTCCAGGCGCGCGATGGCCTTCGAGGCCGTCCGCACCTTCTCCCGCAGCTCGATCCGCCCGCCGTCGAGTTCGAGGAGGGGCTTCACCGCGAACGCCGAGCCGAGGAGCGCCTGCGCGGTGCCGATGCGCCCGCCCCGGCGCAGGTAGTCCAGGGTGTCGACGTAGAAGAAGGCGGAGATCCCGGCGGCGCGCTTCTCGGCCGCCGCGACCGCCTCGTCGAGCGAGCCCCCGGCCTCCACGGTCCGTGCCGCCTCCAGGGCGCAGAAGCCCAGCGCCATTCCCATCATGCGGGTGTCCACCACGCGTACCGGCACGGGGGCGTCCTTCGCGGCGAGGACGGCCGCGTCGTAGGTCCCGGAGACCTCGGCGGACAGATGGAGCGAGACGATGCCCCGCGCACCGGCCCCGGCGGCCTCGCGGTAGGTCTCCGCGAAGACCTCGGGGCTGGGACGGGAGGTGGTGACGGACCGCCGCTTCTGGAGGGCCTGGGCCAGGGCCCCGGCCGAGATCTCCGTGCCCTCCTGGAGGGCGCGGTCGCCGATGACGACGGTCAGCGGGACCGTGGTGATGCCGTGCCGCTCCGTCGTCCGGGGTGGCAGGTAGGCCGTGGAATCGGTGACGATCGCGACATGCCGGGACATGAGCGGGAGGTTACCCGCAGGAGCCCCCGCACGGCAGCCCGGCCCCCCGACGAGCCGCCGGGCAGGCCCCGGGACGATCGTGGCGTCAGGTGGTGGTCTCCGGGCGGGTCGACTTCTCCCAGGGGTACGCGGTCAGCCGGGGGTCGGGCCCCGTGATCGCGGACGGCTCGCTCCGGGGCCCGGCGTCCGCCGCCCGGCCGGTGGCCCCGGTGGGGGTGCCGGCAGGGCGTCCCCGCTCCTCCGTGCCGGCGGAGGCCGCGTCCGGCGCGGGCTCCGGGTCGGTCCAGTGGCGCAGGGCTCCGGCCTCGACGTCGATCTGGGCGCTGAGCGTCGACAGGTCGTCCTCGGCGAACCGCAGGGCCCGGTCCCGGGCGGCGCGGCGCAGCGCGTCGGCCGAGCTCGTGATCCGCTCGGTCCGCGCGGTGAGTTCGGGGAGCTGTCCGGCCACCCACGCCCGGTCGGGCTCCCGCTCCAGGCGCTTGAGGTCCGCGTCGAGTTCGAGGCCGTGCGCGCTGAGCCGGTTGAACAGGTCGAGCGACTCCTTCAGCGAGGCGTCCTGGCCGACTCCCGCCTGCAGGGCCTCCTGCGTGGCGCGCATCGAGGTGCGCAGCGAGAGCCGCAGCCGGGCCAGCTCGCCCGCGGCCCCGGCCTGGCCGAAGCTCTTGGCCCGCAGCGTGGTGTCCTCGACCGTGCGCCGGGCCTGGTCCAGGGTGCGGTCGACACCGCGCTTGGCGGCCTTCGTCACCTTCACGGCGGCATACACCCCGAGCGCCACGAAGGCGACGAAGAGCAGCGCCATGATCGTGAGAATCGCGGCTTCCATGGGCGCCCCTCCGGCATCGGTCGACTCACCACACGATTGTGGTTCCTCCACGGTAAACGGAACGGGCAGGCCGGGGGTTCCATCGGAACCCCCAACCTGCCCGTAGGGGAAACCCCTATGCGCGGTCGGTCACCGGTCGCGCATCAGCCGCCGCGCGCGCCGGCGATCACGCCTCACCGACCGCACGTCAGCCGTTCCCTAGCCCGCGACGATGTTGACCAGCTTCGGCGCGCGCACGATCACCTTGCGGATCTCGGCACCGCCCAGGGCCGAGACCACGTGCGGGTCGGCCAGGGCCAGGGCCTCCAGGTCCGCGTCCGTGATCGACGGGGAGACCTCCAGGCGGGCCTTGACCTTGCCCTTGATCTGCACGACGCAGGTCACGGTCTCGTCCACGACGTACGCCGGGTCGGCGACCGGGAAGTCCTGGTGGACGACCGACTCGGTGTGGCCCAGCCGGCGCCACAGCTCCTCGGCGATGTGCGGGGCCAGCGGGGCGACCAGCAGCACCAGTCGCTCGGCGACCGTGCGGGAGACCGCGCCGCCGGACTTGGTCAGGTGGTTGTTCAGCTCGGTGATCTTGGCGATGGCGGTGTTGAAGCGCATCGCGGCCATGTCCTGCGCGACGCCGTCGATCGCCTTGTGCAGGGCGCGCAGCGTGTCCTCGTCGGGCTCGGCGTCGACCACGGTGACCTCGCCGGTCGACTCGTCGACGATGTTGCGCCACAGCCGCTGCAGCAGCCGGTACTGGCCGACCACCGCGCGCGTGTCCCAGGGGCGGGACACGTCCAGCGGGCCCATCGCCATCTCGTACAGGCGCAGGGTGTCGGCGCCGTACTCGGCGCAGATCTCGTCCGGCGTCACGGCGTTCTTCAGGGACTTGCCCATCTTGCCCAGGACGCGGGAGACCTTCTCGCCCTGGTACCAGAAGCCGCCGTCGCGCTCCTCGACCTCGGCCGCCGGCACGGCGATCCCGCGCGCGTCCCGGTAGACGAAGGCCTGGATCATGCCCTGGTTGTACAGCTTGTGGAAGGGCTCGGCCGAGGAGACGTGGCCCAGGTCGAACAGGACCTTGGACCAGAAGCGCGCGTACAGCAGGTGCAGCACGGCGTGCTCGGCGCCGCCGACGTACAGGTCGACGCCGCCGGTCGGCATGCCCTCGCGGGGACCCATCCAGTACTGCTCGACGGCCGGGTCGACCAGCTTCTCGGAGTTGTGCGGGTCCAGGTAGCGCAGCTCGTACCAGCAGGAACCGGCCCAGTTGGGCATGGTGTTGGTCTCGCGGCGGTACTTCTTGGGGCCGTCGCCCAGGTCCAGGGTGACGTTCACCCAGTCCTCGTTGCGGGACAGCGGGGTCTCCGGGCGGGTGTCCGCGTCGTCCGGGTCGAAGGTGCGCGGCGAGTAGTCGTCCACCTCCGGCAGCTCCAGCGGCAGCATCGACTCGGGCAGCGAGTGGGCGACGCCGTCCTCGTCGTAGACGATCGGGAAGGGCTCGCCCCAGTACCGCTGGCGGCTGAACAGCCAGTCGCGCAGCCGGAAGTTGACCGTGCCCTCGCCGATGCCCCGGTCGGCCAGCCAGGTGGTGATCCTCGCCTTGGCCTCGGTGACGCCCAGGCCGTCCAGGGAGATCTCGTCGTTGGCGGAGTTCACCAGCTTCGCCTCGTAGGAGGCGAAGGCGTCGTCCCAGGTGGACGGGTCGGTGCCGCGGTCGTCCGAGGGCTCCACGACGCAGCGCATCGGCAGCTCGAAGGCGCGCGCGAAGGCGAAGTCGCGGCTGTCGTGCGCCGGGACGGCCATGATGGCGCCGGTGCCGTAGCCCATCAGGACGTAGTCGGCGATGAAGACCGGGACCCGCTCGCCGCTGACCGGGTTGGTCGCGTACGCGCCGGTGAAGACGCCGGTCTTGTCCTTGGCCTCGGCCTGGCGCTCCACGTCGGACTTGGAGGCGGCCTGCTTGCGGTAGGCGTCGACGGCCTCGGCGGGGGTGGCGTGGCCACCGGTCCACACGTCGTGGGTGCCCTCGGGCCAGGCGGCCGGGACGATCCTCTCGACCAGGTCGTGCTCGGGCGCCAGGACCATGTAGGTGGCGCCGAACAGGGTGTCCTGGCGGGTGGTGAAGACGGTGATGGACCCGGCGTCGCCGACCTGGAAGTCGACGCGGGCGCCCTCGGAGCGGCCGATCCAGTTCCGCTGCTGCAGCTTGATGGCCTCGGGCCAGTCCAGCGCGTCCAGGTCGTCCAGCAGGCGGTCCGCGTAGGCGGTGATCCGCATGTTCCACTGGCGCAGCTTGGACTTGAAGACGGGGAAGTTGCCGCGCTCGGAGCGCCCGTCGGCGGTGACCTCCTCGTTGGCCAGGACGGTGCCCAGGCCGGGGCACCAGTTGACCGGCGCGTCGGAGGCGTACGCCAGGCGGTACTCGCCCAGGACGTCGGCGCGCTCGGCGGCGTTCAGCTCGCTCCACGCGCGCGTGGTGCCGGGGACCTCACGGGTGCCGTCGGCGAACTGCTCGACCAGCTCGGCGATCGGACGGGCCTTCCCGGCCTCCGTGTCGTACCAGGAGTTGAAGATCTGCAGGAAGATCCACTGGGTCCACTTGTAGTACTCCGGGTCGATCGTGGCGAACGACCGGCGCTTGTCGTGGCCCAGGCCCAGCCGGCGCAGCTGGACCTTCATGTTCTCCATGTTGGCCTCGGTGGACACCCGCGGGTGCGTGCCCGTCTGCACGGCGTACTGCTCGGCCGGCAGGCCGAAGGCGTCGAAGCCCAGGGTGTGCAGCACGTTGTGGCCGGTCATGCGCGCGTGGCGGGCGAAGACGTCCGTCGCGATGTAGCCCAGCGGGTGGCCGACGTGCAGTCCCGCGCCCGAGGGGTACGGGAACATGTCCATGATGAACTTCTTGGGGCGCGCGGCGACCGCGGGATCGCCCGCCAGGTCACCGGTGGGGTTCGGGGCCTCGTAGGTGCCCTCGGCGTCCCAGAAGTCCTGCCAGCGTGCCTCGATGTCGGCGGCCATGGCCGCCGTGTAGCGATGCGGGGCCGCCGTCTCGGCGGCCGTATTGATCTCGGTCATGGTCCTTGAAGCTCCATCGATCGTCTCTGCCCACGGCCACTGACTGCCCGAAACGAAAAATCCCCTCGCACAGGAGGGGATGCCGCGCCGACTCCGACGGAACGTCTGTCGTCCGTCGGGACTGGTCAGCGCGGCTCGGTAAGCAGGAGGCGTACGGCACGCATGGCGCCAGGGTACCGCAGCGGCCGCGCGGGCCGCACCGGCGTTCCAGGGGCGGGACACGAGAAAGCGGGCCACCCGATCCGGGTGGCCCGCTTTCTCCTCCACGAAGATCCGTGGAGTTCCTGTGGAGCTAAGGAGAATTGAACTCCTGACCTCCTGCATGCCATGCAGGCGCTCTACCAACTGAGCTATAGCCCCTTGCTTTCCGTCTCCGTTCCGGTTTCCCTCGCGGCGACAGACAGAACATTAACCGGCTCCCCGGCAGATCTCCAAATCGATTACCGGGGCCCCTCCGGGCCGCCGGGTAGGGTCGCCGACTGTGTCCGTCTCCGTGCTCTCGAAAACCCGTGCCCGGCCGTGGCCCCTGGTCACCGCCGCGGCGGTCTGCCTGCTCTCGTTCGCGGCATTCTGGGTGGCGCAACGCCTCGCCCACGTGAACATGCTCGACGTGATGGTCTACCGGGCCGAGGGCGAGACGGTCCGGGCCGGCGGCGACCTGTACGCGATGCGCGCCACCTCGGCGAACCTCGGCATGACGTACCCGCCCTTCGCGGCCCTGCTGTTCGTCCCGCTGACCCTGGTGGGCGTTCCGCTGATGCGGACGCTCACCACCGGGGGGAACCTGCTCCTGGTGGTCACCCTGGTCCAGCTGTCGGTCCAGCTGGTCCGCCCGTCCCTGTCCCGCGCGGACCTGTGGCGCGCGACGTTCTGGATCGCCGCGGTGGTGGTCTGGTGCGAGCCGGTGTGGACGACCCTGCGGTACGGCCAGATCAACCTGCTCATAGCCGTGGCGGTGCTCTGGGACCTCACGCGGCGCGAGGGCAGCCGCTGGGCCGGCCTGGGCATCGGCCTGGCGACCGCGGTGAAACTCACACCGGGGCTCTTCGTGGTCCTGCTGCTCGTCGCGGGCGTGCTGCTGTGGCGCGGGGACCGGTCGTGGAACTGGTGGCTGCGCACGGCGGCGACGGCGACCGGGGTGTTCCTCGGGACGACGCTGGCCGTGGCGGTCGTCCTGCCCGCGGACTCGAAGAAGTTCTGGACGGAGACGCTGTTCGAAACGGGCCGGGTCGGCTTCGCCGAGGAGACCGCCAACCAGTCGATCCGCGGCGTCCTGGCCCGGCTGATGCACACCGACGACCCGGGCATGTGGTGGGCGGTGACGGCGGCCCTCATGGGCTGCGCCGCGATGGTGGTGGCGGTACGGGCCGCGCTGCGCGGCGACAGGGCCGTGGCGGTGGTCGTCTGCGCGTTCACGGCGCTGATGATCAGTCCGATCTCGTGGTCCCACCACTGGGTGTGGTGCGTGCCGCTGCTGATCCTGCTCGCGGACCGCGCCACGCGCGCGTGGCGGGTGGCGGGGCCGGTGGCCCTGGTGTTCGCGTCGTTCGCGCTGTGGTGGGTCCCGCACGACCCGGGCCGCCCCGAACTGGACCAGAACGCGGGCCAGATGCTGCTCTCCGCCGTCTATCCGCTGACGACGACGGTGCTGCTCGCGGGGTACGTGCTGACGCGACGGAAGCTGCGCGGGACGGAAGCCGGGCACGGGGAGGGGGCCGGGCGCGGGACGGGGACCGGTACGGGGACGTCGCAGCCGCTCCTGGAGGCCGTACCGGAACAGGAGCGCCAGGTCACGCCGGAGCAGGAACCCCGGACCGCGCCGGAGCGGGAGCCTCAGGCCGTGGCGAAGGAGTAGAACCGCTTGAGGGTGCAGTGCTCGTCGAGGAGCCGGCCGTAGATCGGCTCCCCCTCCAGCTCGCGGTAGGTCTCGATCGGGTCGCCTTTTATGATCAGCGCCCGAGCGCACTCCTCGCACCAGTACTGGAAATCCGGGTTGACGGGATCCATGTCGCGCACGATGGGCGTGCCGCTGCCGCACCAGTCGCACTTCCGCCTGTGTGCACCCATCAGTCAGCTCCAGCTGTGGCCGCAGGTCGCGCGCCCCGTCGTACACCTGGTCGTGCACCAACAGGACACCCTGCCGTTGTCGCCGAGCACGTGGGCCACCCTCCCGTCCGGATCCTGTCCCCCTCCGGCCGTCCGATTCTGCCATGGCTCCGCAAGGGGGCCGGCGTACTCGGCACAACGGGGCGAAACGACGAATCCCGCCCCCTGGTGGGGACGGGATTCGGTGACTGTGGAGCTAAGGAGAATTGAACTCCTGACCTCCTGCATGCCATGCAGGCGCTCTACCAACTGAGCTATAGCCCCTCGTGTTCTTCGCGCTCCGCGCTGCGAACAAGAAGAACTCTAGCCTGTGACCTGCCGGAAAGTGAAATCCGGGTCCGGCGGGCCCGCCGCGGGGCTCGACGGGGCTCAGTCGTCGTCGCCGAGGACCGGCTCGGGCAGTGTGCCGGCGTTGTGCTCCATCAGGCGCCAGCCGCGCGCGCCCTCGCCGAGGACGGACCAGCAGCAGTTCGAGAGCCCGCCCAGGCTCTCCCAGTGCCGGGACTCCAGGCCCAGGAGCCGGCCGATGGTGGTACGGATGGTGCCGCCGTGGCTGACCACGACGAGCGTGCCGTTGTCCGGGAGCTTGTCGGCGTGCTCCAGGACCACGGGAGCGGCCCGGTCGGCCACCTCGGTCTCCAGCTCGCCGCCGCCCCGGCGCACGGGCTCGCCGCGCTTCCACGCGGCGTACTGCTCGCCGTACCGCGCCACGATCTCGTCGTGGGTCAGTCCCTGCCACTCCCCCGCGTACGTCTCGCGCAGCGCGGCGTCGTGGGCGACGTCGTGGCCGGTGAGCGCGGCGAGCTCGGCGGCGGTGGCCGCCGCCCGCTTGAGGTCGGAGGCCACGATGGCGTCCGGCTGGAGCGCGGCGAGTAGCCGTGCGGCCCGGCGTGCCTGGGCGACGCCGGTCTCCGTCAGCTCGATGTCGGTCGAGCCCTGGAAGCGCCGCTCCAGGTTCCAGGAGGTCTGGCCGTGGCGCCAGAGGACGATGCGGCGGCCGGTGCCGCCCCTGGTGGCGCTCAGCTCAGCTCACCGTCCGGTCCGTCGGGGAGGCCGGAGGCGTGGCCGGAGGTGTCGACGCCGGTCAGGGCGGCGTGCTCGGCGCCCTTGCCACGGGTCTTCACGGCGTCCTCGGGCAGCTCCAGCTCGGGGCAGTCCTTCCACAGCCGCTCCAGGGCGTAGAAGACCCGCTCCTCGCTGTGCTGGACGTGGACGACGATGTCGACGTAGTCCAGCAGGATCCAGCGCGCGTCGCGGTCGCCCTCGCGGCGGACCGGCTTGGCGCCGAGTTCCTTGAGCAGTCGCTCCTCGATCTCGTCGACGATCGACTTGACCTGGCGGTCGTTGGGCGCGGAGGCGAGCAGGAAGGCGTCGGTGATCGACAGCACGTCGCTGACGTCGTACGCGATGATGTCGTGCGCGAGCCGGTCGGCGGCCGCCTGGGCGGCGGTCTTGACGAGCTCGATGGAACGGTCCGTAGCGGTCACAAGCAGGCTTTCGTCGGCGGTCCAGTACCCCTCCAGGGTCTCACGGACCGCCGACGGCGCCGTCTGGCTTTTCCGGGGCGCGGCCGGCGGCGCCCCGGTCGGCCCCGGCCATGATCCGCCGGACAGGCCCTAGCCGGCTCCGGAGGCCTTGTAGTCGCGGCCCAGGACGACGGTGACGGCGGCCGTCCCCGTGGTCTCGCCCTTGCGGACCGAGGTGTCCGGCAGGCCCAGCGTCTTGGCGACCTCGGCGGCCGCCGCCTTCCGGGCGTCGTCACCGTAGAGGACCTGCGACTTCTCCTGGGCCGGTGCCCCGGTGGCGCCCACGATGGCGTAGCCGCCGTTGGCCAGTACGATCCGGGCCGCCTCGGCGGCGTTCCTGCCGGAGCCGTCCTTCAGGGAGACGCGGGTGATGCCGTCCGCCTCGGGGGCGGTGACCTTGCCTCCGAGGATGTCCTTCACGACGCTGTCGCTCGCGCCGTCGGTCAGGGCGCCGTCCTCCTCCACCGGGAGCACGGCCGTCTTGTAGGCGCCTACCTTGGCGTGTTCGGCGAGCTTGGCCAGGGAGGCGCCGAGGTCCTTCTCGGGGAGCGAGGGGTCGAGGATCTGCTGGAGGGTCTCGATGGTGACCGTGGCGGCCGCGGGGTCGTCGGAGATCTTCCGCAGCACTCCGTACAGGACCTGACCGAAGCGCTGGAGCTGCTTGGCGTCGGCCTCGCCGGGGGCCCGGTAGGTGGCGTAGGCGACGGCGGCGCGGCCGTTCAGCGTCTGCTTCTCGCCCTGCTTGACGAGTGGCTCGCCGCCCTTGGGGGCGGGCACGTCGGTGTCGGTGTCGGTCTCGATGCCGCTGACGACCTCGACCAGGTTCTCCAGGTACGGGGTGTCCAGGCGCCAGGTGCCGGTGATCCTGGTGCCGAGGAGGTTGCCGATCGACTCCCGGGTGCCGCTGGAGCCGTCGTCCTCGACCGACTTGCCGAGGGTGGTCGCGGAGCCCTCGGCGTCGGCGACGACGACGGAGTTGGGGAGCAGGACGGTGGTGCCCTGGCGGGTGGTCGCGTTCTCCACGAGGAGGGCGGTGGAGGTTCCGCCGTTCGCGGTGTCGTGGAGGTGGACCACGATGGTGTCGCGCTTCTGGGGGCCGGTCGCGGTACCCCCCTTCTCCTCGGGGGCGGAGGTGCCGGGGAGCAGACCCGCGGACCACAGGTAGCCGACGCCGCCGACGGCGGCGAGCACGAGGACGACGACGAGCGCGACGATCCGGTTGCGGCCCCGCCGCCTGGCCTCCTCGCGCCGCTCCGAGCGGCTCTCGGTGAACTTGAGCCAGTCGATGACGTCCTCGGAGTCCTCGTCGGGCTCCTCGATGAACGAGAACTGCTCGGTGCGGTACTCGCGGTCGTCGCCGCCCGTACGGGACGGGGCGGGGCGCTCGGAGGGGGTCCGACCCGGGGCGGACCGTTCGGAGGCGGGGCGCTGGCCGGGGACGCCGGGCGGGGCGGCGACGGGCGCGGCCGGGGCCTCGGGGGCCGGCCGGACGGACTCGGACCGGACCTGCGGCTGGGCCTGCGGCTCAGGACGGTGCTGCGGCTGGGTCTGGGGCTGCTGCGGCTGGACGGCCCACTGCTGTCCGGTCCCGGCCCCCGTCCCGGCGTCGTAGGAGTCGTAGGAGGGGTAGGCGTAGCCCTGCTGCCCGTACGGGTCGTACGAGGGCTGCTGCGGCTGCTGGGCCTGCTGCGGCTGCTGCTGGGCGTAGGGGTCGTAGCCGTACGTCTGCTGCTGTTGTTGCTGCTGCCGCGAAGGCTGCTGACCGTACGGGTCGTAGTGCTGCGCGGGCTGCTGCTGCGCCTGCGGCTGCTGGTACACCGGCTGTCCGTACTCGTCGTAGCCGATGATCTGCGGCTGCGGACGGTACGGATCGTACGGGTGCTGCTGGTCGTTCACCGGTGCCCCTCCCCGAAGCTCACTGGCCGCGGTACAACTGGCGCTTGTCGATGTAGCGCACCACGCCGTCCGGCACCAGATACCAGACGGGATCGCCCTGCGCGACCCTCGCCCGGCAGTCGGTGGAGGAGATGGCGAGCGCGGGGACCTCGACGAGCGAGACCCCTCCCTTGGGCAGCCCGTCGTCGGTGAGGTCGTGCCCCGGGCGGGTGACGCCGATGAAGTGGGCGAGCGAGAAGAGTTCCTCCGCGTCGCGCCAGGTGAGGATCTGCGACAGCGCGTCGGCCCCGGTGATGAAGAAGAGGTCCGAGTCGTCGTTGAGGGAGCGCAGGTCCCGCAGGGTGTCGATGGTGTAGGTCGCGCCGCCGCGGTCGATGTCGATCCGGCTGACCGAGAACTGCGGGTTGGACGCCGTGGCGATGACCGTCATCAGATAGCGGTCCTCGGGCGCGGACACGGCCTTGTGGCTCTTCTGCCACGGTTGCCCGGTCGGCACGAACACCACCTCGTCGAGGTGGAACAGGGCGGCGACCTCGCTGGCCGCCACCAGGTGTCCGTGGTGGATCGGGTCGAAGGTTCCGCCCATCACGCCGAGTCGGCGCTTGCCGCGCCCGCCAGTAGGCACTTCCTGCTCTCCCATGCGTGCAGAGCCTACTGGCACGGCGACGGCCGCCGGATCAGCGGTGCCGGTTCAGCGGTCGCGGTTGAAGCGGGTGGTGATCCACAGCAGCAGAAGCAGGGCGCCCAGGGCACCGAAGCCGGTGAGGTAGGGGTTGAGGCTTTCGTGGTTGCCGCCGTGCTCGGCACCCTCGGCGAGGGTGACCAGGTGGGCGGCGGCGCTGTGGAGGCTCATCTTCGGCAGACCTAACGATCGGGGATGGGAGCGGAGACTTCGCGCACATCGTATGCGGGGCATCCGGACGCGCTCACGCCGACTCAGGCGTTCGCGTCGCGCTCCGTGTTGTCGCCCGTCCCGGCGGTGCCGTCCCCGCCCGGGGCGGCCGTGTCGCCGGTGTCGCCGGTGCGGTAGCCGCGCAGCAGGAACCAGGCGAGCAGGACCCCGCCCACGATCGAGGCGAGCAGCACGGTCCGGAGCGTGTCGCCCGGTCCCTGGTCCGCGGCGGCGGCGAGCAGGGCGGCCGCGGCGTCGATGGTGGCGGCTGTGTCCGGCATGTCGGTCGTGCCCTTCGGTCGTCCTCGGTGCCCGAGTTATCCACAGGCCCCGCCCCACGGTAGCGCCAGCGCCTAGTCTGGGGGCAGTCAGGGGGACGAGCACCGACTCGTACGAACAGGGGGCATCCATGACCGAGAACGACCACGGGAGCGCGCCGAGCAGGCAGCGGAAGCGGTTCCCGGGCATCTCCTCGCGGGCCTACGAGCATCCGGCCGACCGCTCGGCGCTGGTGGCGCTGCGCAAGCTCAGCGGCTTCGACACGGCCTTCAAGGCACTCAGCGGGCTGTTGCCGGAGCGCAGTCTGCGACTTCTCTACCTCTCGGACTCCGTCCGGGTGAGCGACGCGCAGTTCAGTCACCTCAACGACATGCTGCGGGACGCCTGTTACATCCTGGACCTGGAGAAGGTCCCGCCGATGTACGTGACGCAGGACCCGAAGCCCAACGCGATGTGCATCGGTCTGGACGAGCCGATCATCGTGCTCACCACCGGCCTCGTGGAGCTCCTCGACGAGGAGGAGATGCGGGCCGTCGTCGGCCACGAGGTGGGGCACGCCCTCTCCGGGCACGCCGTGTACCGCACGGTCCTGCTGTTCCTCACCAATCTGGCGCTCAAGATCGCCTGGATTCCGCTGGGGACGGTCGCGATCACGGCCATCGTGACGGCGCTGCGCGAGTGGTTCCGCAAGTCGGAGCTCTCCGCCGACCGGGCCGGGCTGCTCGTCGGGCAGGACGTGCGGGCCTCGATGCGCGGTCTGATGAAGATCGCCGGCGGCAACCACCTGCACGAGATGAACGTGGACGCGTTCCTCGCCCAGGCCGACGAGTACGAGAAGGCCGGGGACCTGCGGGACTCGGTCCTGAAGATCCTCAACGTGCTGCCGCGCTCGCACCCCTTCACGGCCGTCCGGGCGGCGGAGCTGAAGAAGTGGTCGGAGAGCCGGGACTTCCAGCGGATCATGGACGGGCACTACCCGAAGCGCTCGGAGGACAAGGACGCCTCGGTCTCGGACTCCTTCCGCGAGTCGGCCGGGCACTACGCCGAGACCGTGCGGAACAGCAAGGATCCGCTGTTCAAGCTGGTCGGGGACATAGCCGGCGGCGCCGGTGACCTGGCGGGCGACCTGGGCGGCCGGCTGCGCAACCGGTTCGGCGGCCAGGGCTCCGCGAAGGCGGACGGCGGCAAGGCCTCGGCCGGGGACGACGAGGCCCGGGGCGACGCCGGGAACGGTCAGAACGAGGGCTGAGCCCGCGGGGCCAGCGCTCCGCACAGCGAGGGGGCGGCGGGCCGGTCCGTGGCGTACGGGTCGGTGACCGCCGGGCCGCCGCCCGCCTCGGCGGCCCGCGCCCCCGCCAGGAGCGGCTTCAGGGAGCCCGTGGTGTCCGTGTCGCAGGCCTGCGGTCCGGCCTCCGAGGTGCTGCTCAGGAGCTCGGCGCGGTGCGCCCGCAGGTCCTCGCGGTCGAAGCGGAAGTGCACCACGCGGTGGACGGTGAAGAGGGACGCCGCGGCCACCGGTCCGGCGCCTCGGGCAGCCGGGCGGAGGGCGTAGGTGTACGTGTGGTCCGCCGTGACGTCCAGGGTGTCGGGTCCGGTCTCCTCGAAGCGGAGGGTGCCCTGGACCCGGACGGCGGGGTCCGCGAGGGCGACCTCCCGGGGGTCGAAGCGGACGAGCCAGGCGGCGAGGGCGTGGCGGCCGTCGTCGGCGGGCGTTTCGACGCTCCGGTCGAACTGCGCCAGCTGGTCGGGGTCGAGCAGCAGGCGTACGGGCCGCACGGTGGCGCCGCTCAGGACCTCGGGGTCCAGGGAGGAGGCGGTGAGGTACTTCCTGGCGATGTCGAGGGCGGCGACGACCTGGCTCGCGGCGAAGTGGGTGGTGCGTCCGGCGACCGGCAGGTTGACGCCGGCGGCTCCGACGCGGTACTCGGCGGCCGGGCTGCGGGCGAAGAGCCACGCGGGTTCGCCGCCGGGGACGGGGTCCCGGGGGGCGAGCCGGACGAGGGTGGTCCGCAGGGGTTCGGCGCGCTGGTCGACGGGGGGCTGGTAAGGGTTGCGGACGCCCAGGTAGACGGCGGTGCCGAAGGCGAGGAGGACGAGCAGGACGAGCAGGAACGCCTGGCGGGAGCCGCTCCGGGCGGTTTCGGTGGGGAGGCTGCGGACGGCCTGGGCGTGTTCGCCCATCCGCTCCCGGGCCGAGAACTCCTGAAGGTGGGCAGCACGGACGAACGCCTCGTCGAAGACGACGGATCGGTACTCGTCCTCACCACCGCCGGGGAACCCCTCGGGTGTCCCCTCAGGCGGGTCGCCACGCCCTGCCATACCTTCAGGGTAGGTCTGCGGGGGCTTCGGTAAACGCCCAGGTACACGACAAGTTCCGAGGAATTCCGCCATCGGGGTCACACGGGGAGTGACGGGGCGCTCACGGAAACGCAGCGGGGTCACGGCCCGGCGAGGGCTCGGAGAAGGTGCGGGGCGGTCCCGGGGCCGATTCGGATCCGGAGGGCCGGGTGAGGGCTATCCGGGGGACGCGGAGCGTACGGCGGGGGCGTGGGCCGCGGGCGGGGCCGGGTTCGGGGTCGGTGCGTCGACCCCGGTGGTGGCGGGCGGCGGGACCTGGTCCTGGCGGTTGGCGGCGGCGCCCCGGTAGACGGCGCTGAAGGCGAGGGCGACCATGCCGACCCCCATGACGAGGGCGAGGACCCAGGCGACGGGCCGGTGCCAGCGGGCGCTGCCCCGGTAGGGGCGCAGGGCGCCGCCGTGGGGCCCGTAGGGGCTGTCGTCGTCACCGATGTCGTCGGGCTCGTAGGTGAGGCCCAGCGGGTCGTGGCCGTCCTCGTAGAGGTCGTCGTCGGCCGGCCCGCCGCCCGCGCGGGCGCGGGCCGACTCGGCCTCGGCACGGGCCTGGGCGGCGGCGAGGAGCCGCTCGACCGCGGTCGGCTCGTGGACGGGGGCGGCCCGGACGAACTCCTCGTCGAAGACCACGGCGGCGTGGACCTCGTCAGCGCCTCCGCGGTCGACAGAGTCCTCGGGGTCTCCGCCGTTCTGGAACGGCCTGTCCCCCACGTCGTCCGGCACGGGTTCAGGGTAGCCCCGGAAGGGGGTTTTGGGCAGGGAGAGTGCGAACCCTCCCTGCCCGTCCCGAAAGCCCGTACGTGGCGAAAAACGGAAGTGGATACCGAAGGAGGTGTTACCGCACGTGACCGTCGCCGGTGACGATGTACTTGGTGGAGGTCAGCTCGGGAAGGCCCATGGGACCCCTGGCGTGCAGCTTCTGGGTGGAGATGCCGATCTCGGCGCCGAAGCCGAACTGGCCGCCGTCCGTGAACCGGGTGGAGGCGTTCACGGCGACCGTGGTGGAGTCGACCAGCTGGGTGAAGCGGCGGGCCGCGGCCTGCGAGGTGGTGACGATCGCCTCGGTGTGGCCGGAGGACCACGTCCGGATGTGCTCCACGGCCTTGTCGAGGGAGTCGACCACGGCGGCGGCGATGTCGTACGAGAGGTACTCGGTCTCCCAGTCCTCCTCCGTGGCCGGGACGACGGTGGCCTTGGAGCCCTCGGCGAGGGCGAGGGTCCGCTCGTCGGCGTGGACGGTGACGCCGGCCTCCGCGAGGGCGTCGAGGGCCCGGGGCAGGAAGGCCTCGGCGACGTCCCGGTGGACGAGGAGGGTCTCGGCGGCGTTGCAGACGCTGACCCGGTGGGCCTTGGAGTTGATCAGGACGTCCACGGCCGTGTCGAGGTCGGTCTCGGCGTCGACGTAGACGTGGCAGTTGCCGGTGCCGGTCTCGATGACCGGGACGGTGGACTCCTCGACGACGGTCTTGATGAGGGAGGCGCCGCCGCGCGGGATGAGGACGTCGACGAGGCCGCGGGCGCGCATCAGCTCGCGGACCGAGTCGCGGGACTCGCCGGGGACGAGCTGGACCGCGTCGGCGGGCAGCCCGGCGCCCCCGACGGCGTCGCGCAGGACGGCCACCAGGGCGTTGTTGGAGGCGTACGCGGAGGAGGAGCCGCGGAGGAGGACGGCGTTGCCGGACTTGAGGCAGAGGGCGGCGGCGTCGACGGTGACGTTCGGGCGGGCCTCGTAGATGATGCCGACGACGCCGAGGGGGACGCGGACCTGGCGCAGGTCGATGCCGTTGGGGAGGGTCGAGCCGCGGACGACCTCGCCGACGGGGTCGGGCAGCGCGGCCACGTCGCGGACGTCGGCGGCGATGGCCCGGACGCGCTCGGGGGTGAGGGTGAGCCGGTCGACGATGGCCTCGCTGGTCCCGGCCTCGCGGGCCTTGGCGATGTCCACGGCGTTGGCCTCGACGATCTCGGCGGTGCGCGCTTCGAGGGCGTCCGCGACGGCGAGGAGTGCCTCGTCCTTGACCGCGCGCGGGAGTGGCGCGATTTCGGCGGCGGCGGCGCGGGCCCGGTGGGCGGCCCGGGTGACCGGGGAGAGGTCGTCGAGGGGCGTGAGCGAGGTCATGTCCGCAGGGTACTGGCACCCCTGCGGACATCCCTCACGTATCCCGCACTCCGAGACGTATCCCTGGACGGGCTCCCGGGCACGGCCCGGGGCGTGCCCCCGGACACGGCCCGGACGCCCTGGTCGGGGGTCCCGCCCCTCAGTAGGGGTGGACGCCGACCGGGGCGGCGGGCGGCGGGCCGTAGCCCTCCGCGATCCGCTGGTGGTAGGTCTCGCGGTCGATGACCTCCAGGCCCACGATCTCCCAGGGCGGCAGCTTGGCGGTCTGCCGGTGCTCGCCCCACAGGCGCAGGGCGACGGCCGCGGCGTCGTGCAGGTCGCGGGCCTCCTCCCAGTACCGGATCTCGGCGTGATCGTTGGCGTAGCGGCTGGTCAGCAGGAAGGGATGGTCGTGGGCCAGCTGTTCGAGCCCCCGGCGCACCTCCTTCAGCGGCGACTCCACGCCCGAGACGCTGAGGGTGATGTGCCAGAGCTTGGACACGGGCCGTTCCTCGGCGCGTGCCTCACGTGTCTCGCGTGCCTCATGCGTGTCGGTGGTGGTCTCGGTCTTCCTGTCCGTGGACCCGTCCCGTGACGCGTCGAAGTCGGCTCCGGCCTCGACGCTGGTCAGGACGCGTTCGGCAGTCCCACGGGGCGGCGCCCCTGGGCGCGCTCGTCTCACCGGCGACCTCCTGTGTGATGCGTGTGGTGCTGTACCCCGCCTTGCTCTTAACCCCCGAGACAAAGTTGACCAGTCCGAGGCGGCACTTGGGGCGGTTTTGGTGAACGTCCCTTCCGGATGGCCGCAGTTTCAGCCGTTTCGGCGGAGGCGTTCGACGGATGGCGTACGGTGCGCGGCACGCGGCCGGCGAGACGCCCGGCCGAGGGCGCGTCCGGCCGGGGGCGCGTCCGACTGGGGGTGCGTCCGGCCGGGGCGCGCGGTCAGGCGATGACGACGAGGTCGTCGCGGTGGACGACCTCGCGCTCGTACTCCGGCCCCAGCTCCCTGGCGAGCTCGTGGGTGGAGCGCCCGAGCATCCGGGGGAGCTCCTTGGCGTCGAAGTTGACGAGGCCGCGGGCGACGGCCCGGCCGGCGGCGTCGCGCAGCTCGACCGGGTCACCGGCCACGAAGTCGCCCTCGACGGCCGCGACACCGGCCGCGAGCAGGGACTTCTTGCCCTCGACGACCGCGCGGACGGCCCCGTCGTCGAGAGAGAGGGAGCCCTGCGGGGTGGAGGCGTGGGCGAGCCAGAGGAGCCGGTCGGCGGAACGGCGGCCGGTGCGGTGGAAGTACGTGCCGGTGTCCCGGCCCGCGAGGGCGTCGGCGGCGCGGCTCGCGGAGGTGAGGACGACGGGGATGCCGGCGGCGGCGGCGATCCGGGCCGCCTCGACCTTGGTGACCATGCCGCCGGTGCCGACGCCCGCCTTGCCGGCCGAGCCGATCTCGACGTGGGCGATGTCCTCGGGGCCCGTGACCTCGGTGATCCTCGACGTGCCGGGCTTGGACGGGTCGCCGTCGTAGAGCCCGTCGACGTCGGAGAGCAGCACGAGCAGGTCGGCGCGGACGAGGTGGGCGACGAGGGCGGCGAGCCGGTCGTTGTCCCCGAAGCGGATCTCGTCCGTGGCGACGGTGTCGTTCTCGTTGACGACGGGCAGCGCGCCCATGGTGAGGAGCTGGTCGAGGGTCCGGTACGCGTTGCGGTAGTGGGCGCGCCGGCTGGTGTCGTCGGTGGTGAGGAGGACCTGGCCGACGCGGACGCCGTAACGGGCGAAGGAGGCGGTGTAGCGGGCCACGAGCAGGCCCTGGCCGACGCTGGCGGCGGCCTGCTGGCGGGCGAGGTCCTTGGGGCGTCGGGTGAGGCCGAGCGGGGCGAGGCCCGCGGCGATGGCGCCGGAGGAGACGAGGACGATCTCCTTCTCGCCGCCGCTGCGGACCTTGGCGAGCACGTCCACGAGGGCGTCGACCCGGTCGGCGTCGAGGCCTCCGGAGGCGGTGGTGAGGGAGGAGGAGCCGACCTTGACGACGATCCTGCGGGCCTCCGTCACGTACTGCCTCGCGCTGTCCGTCTGACCCGTCACCTGCGTCGTCACCTGCGTCGTCCTCACTCGCCGTCCGTGGCGCCGGGCGCTGCGCGCTCCGGCCGCCAGGGCAATCTACGCGAGCCGGGAGGGCTGCCGCTCGTCCGTTTCGCTCCCCGGACCGGACGGGCCGGACGCGGCGGACGCGCCGGGGGCCGCGTCGTTGCCGCGGGGCACCAGGATCCGCTGGGAGATCAGGTAGGTGAAGGGGATCGCGACGACTGCCGCCACGAGTGGCGCGATCCTTTCGTTCATTCCGGCCAAGGTGACGAGCACGAACAGGCCGGTGCTCTGCACCACGAAGTTGGTGAGGTTGGCGAGGGGGAAGAGGGCGAACTTCTTCCAGGTGGGGCGGGTGCGGTAGGTGAAGTAGGTGTTGAGGAAGAAGGAGCCGATCATGCTGAGCACGAAGGCGAGGGAGTTCGCGGCGAGGTACGGCATCCACGGGTGCAGGAGCAGGTAGAACCCGAAGAACGTGCCGGTGTTGATCCCGCCCACCAGACCGAAGCGGATGATCTCCGCGAGCCGCGCCCGCCGGGCGGAGGCCCGTCCGGCGGAACCGGCGCCCCCGGCGGAACCTGAACCGGAAACGGCAGGTCCTGCACCCTCGGCGGGACCCGGACCGGGACCGGGACCGGGACCGGAACCGGTTCCGGAGCCCACAGGTCCGGCACCCTCACCGACCGCGTGACCGGTCTCTCCGACCGGGCCGGGTCGCTCCTCCCGGCCCGTCCCCATCAGCGCTCCCGCTCGGTGGTCGCGACGCGCAGGTGGTCGGCGGCGCGGTCGGCGATGGTGCGGCCGGCGGTCGCGCTGTCGAGGGAGCGGTGGGTCTCCTTGACGAGGAAGTGCGGCCGGCGCTTGGTCTCGTAGTAGATGCGGCCGATGTACTCGCCGATCAGCCCCAGCATCATCATCTGCACACCGCCGAGGCCCACGATGATCGCGACCAGGGTGACGTAGCCGGGCGCGTCGACGCCCTGGGTGATGGCGTTGACCGCGACCCAGACCGCGTACACGGCGGCGAGGCCGGTCAGCATCATGCCGAGCCAGAGGGCCATCCGCAGCGGACGGTTGTTGAAGGAGATCAGCCCGTCCATGCCGTAGTTGAGCAGGGAGCTGAACTTCCACTTCGTCTCGCCGCCCTCGCGCGCGGCGTTCTGGTAGTCGAAGGTGACGGTGTCGAAGCCGATCCAGGAGAAGAGGCCCTTGGAGAAGCGGTTGTACTCGGGGAGCGAGAGCAGCGCGTCCACGGCGGGCCGGGAGAGCAGCCGGAAGTCGCCGACGCCGTCGGTGAGCTCCACGTCGACCCAGCGGTTGACGGCCCGGTAGTAGGTGCGGCTGAGGGCGCTGCGGATCTTCTTGTCGCCCTCGCGGGTGCGTCGCGCTATCACCTGGTCGTGGCCCTGGTGGTAGAGCTCCAGCATGCGGCCGAGCAGCTCCGGCGGGTGCTGGAGGTCGGCGTCCATGATCACCACGGCGTCGCCGACGGCCTTGGTCAGGCCCGCGAGCATGCCGGCCTCCTTGCCGAAGTTGCGGCTGAAGGAGGCATACTGGGTGCCGTTCGGGTGCCGGGAGGCGATCTCCCGCAGCTTGCCCAGCGTTCCGTCGGAGCTGCCGTCGTCCACGTAACAGATCTCGTAGTCGACCGCGAGGGTGTCGAGCACCTGACGCATCCGCGCGTCGAAGAGCTCGATCACGTCCTCCTCGTTGAAGCAGGGGACGACGACGGAAAGCTTGGTCATGGAACGGTCACTCCAGAAGGATGGACGAGAGCACGCTCTGAGGGGCCACCACCGGGCTCTTCTTCAAGCGGCACCGCGCGGTACAAGGTGGTGATGACCGTCCGGCGCGCCCTGCGTGGCCGTCCCGGTCGGCATGTCGTCCATACAATAAGGCATCGGGAAAGACCTTGGAAATACGCGGCATTTCACTCATTCGTCCCGTATGAGACATCCCGAGGTCGACAGAAGTCACCATCGGCGAGACAGGATCTCCCCCCTCGGAACGGCCGGAACAGTCGAAACGGCCGGAGCGACCGGAGCGACCGGAGCCGCCGCCATTCCCCGGTCCCGCCCCGCGGAACCCCGGGGCGGTGTGTTTCCCGTCACTCCGCCCGGCCCGGCGTGAGAGGGTTCGCGGTGGCTTCTCCCCCCGTACGCGGCCCCATGTGAACGGTGCCGGTGAGGAAACGCCCGTACGGGCGACTCCCGACACGCGGGGATGATGGTCACGCGGGCCCGTTCCTTCCGCCACGATCGGAACGCGGCGGGCCCCGCGCCGCCGAAAGGCACGAAGAGCCGGACGGGGAACACCAGGTAGCTTGGGTGTGTCTGGAGGAAAGACAAATGGATCGAGGTGCAAGTGCCTGACGTCTCCGTGGTCGTCATCGCCTACAACGACGCAGAGCGTCTCCCGACGGCCGTCCGGTCGGTGCTGGATCAGACCCTGCACGGCGTCGAAGTGGTGATCGTCGACGACTGCAGCAAGGACAGCACCTTCGAGGTCGCCCAGGCGCTCGCCGCCGCGCACCCCGACCGGGTGAGGGCCTTCCAGCTGCCGCAGAACAGCGGCGGCTGCGGCGCTCCCCGCAACTACGGCATCCAGCGGTGCGCCGGCGACTACGTCATGTTCCTCGACAGCGACGACGTCCTCGAACGCAACGCCTGCCGCAACATGCTCGACGCCGCCGAGAGCACCGGCTCCGACATCGTCTCCGGCCTCTGCGTCCGCGTGCACCTGGACAGCCGCCACAAGAAGACCACCCCCTGGTACCCGTGGATCTACTCCACGACCCGGACGATCGAGTCGATCACCGAGCTGCCGGACCTGCTGACCTTCGACACCCTGTCGACGAACAAGTGCTACCGCCGGGAGTTCCTCCTGGAGGCCGGCCTGGAGTTCCCGGTCGGCATCCACTACGAGGACCTGCTCTTCTCGGCCCAGGCCTACGTCGCCGCGCGCCGGATCACGCTCATCCCCAACACGGTCTACCACTGGAACGTGCAGGAGAGCGCCGCCGCCAAGTCGATCAGCAACCGGCGCCACGAGATCGCCAACTTCGTGCACCGCATGGAGATACACCGCCGGGTGGACGCCCTGCTGGAGAGCAAGGGCTACGACGAGCTCAAGTACCGCAAGGACATCAAGTTCCTCAAGCACGACCTGGTCCTCCACTTCCGCGACCTGTCGCTGCTCGACGAGGACTACCGGCGCGAGTTCGCCGAGCTGGCCAACGGCTACCTCGCCGAGATCGACCCGAGGGCGTACGAGGAGGTGCAGCCGCTGCACGCCATCTGCGCCTACCTGCTGAGCAAGGAGGACTGGGACAACCTGCTCCCGGCCACCGAGGCGCTCACCAACGCGGGCCGCCTCACCTCCCCGCTCGCCGAGGTCGACGGGCAGGTCTACTGGTGCGACCGGCACCTGGACACCGAGCAGGGCCGCCAGGTCCTCGACGTCACCGCGCGCGGCTTCCACACCCGCCCGCTCACGACGCTCGCCCTCGGCAACCGGCTCACCTCGTACGAGAGCACCGACGGCGTCGTCAGGCTGGCCGGCCGGGTCGTCAACCCGCTGGGCCGGATCGCCCCGGACGCGAAGCTCGGCGCGGTCCTGGAGTTCTCGGCCCGCCGCAGCGTCGGCGGCAAGGCCGCCCGCATCCCGGTGACCTCGGTCCGGCACGCCGGCGAGTGGATCGAGTGGGAGGGCACGGCGGACGTCGCCCGCACCGTGCGCCCGCTCGGCATCATCGACGCCGTCTGGGACGTCCGCCTGATCCTCACGGTCGACGGCCAGGAGCTGCGCACCCGGGTCTCCGTCGGCGGCACCCCCCTGGACAACGCGCGCTCCCTGAAGGTCCGTCCGCGGCTGACGACGCTGGTCTCCGACCGCTTCGTCCCCGAGATCACGAAGAAGGGCAACCTCTCCTACGTGCTCTCCGCCGAGGGCAAGGCGGCCGTGCACACCTCCTCGATGATCGAGGGCGCCATGCACGGGCGCACCGCCCAGCTGGCGAAGACGAGCCTGCGCCGCCTCCTGAAGGCCAAGAAGGACCTGAACTCGGGCGAGACCAAGCTGCGCGTCTACCACGAGTTCTACAGCAAGCTGCCGATCCGCAAGGGCCTCGTGGTCTTCGAGAGCCACCTCGGCAAGCAGTACAGCGACAGCCCCAGGGCGATCTACGAGGAGATGCGCCGCCAGGGCGTCCGCTTCGAGGCCGTGTGGTCCTACGAGGGCGCGAAGCCGACCGGCTTCCCCCAGGACGCCACCCTCGTGAAGCGCTGGAGCTGGCAGTACCTGCGGGCGCTCGCCCAGGCCGAGTTCTGGATCGACAACCAGGGCTTCCCGCTGCGCCTCGCCAAGCGCCCGGGGACCACGTACATCCAGACCTGGCACGGCACCGCCCTCAAGCGGATGGGCTTCGACGAGCCCAACACCAAGGCGCGCGGGCTCGCCGCCCAGGCCGCCTTCCAGAAGTCCCTGGACCGCTTCGACCACTTCCTGATCCGCGGCGAGCACGACCGGCGGACCCTCGCGAAGGGCTTCCGGCTCCGCGACGAGGTGCTGCTGCCCGTCGGCTACCCGCGCAACGACGAACTGGCCGAGACCCGCCGCAAGGAGGCCGAGACCGGCGTCCGGGAGCGCGGCGAGCTCGCCGCGAAGCTGGGCATCGCCCCGGAGAAGAAGGTGCTCCTGTACGCGCCGACCTTCCGGGCCGCCCCGGGCGGCAAGGTCCGCGCCTTCAAGGCCCCGTTCGACGTCGAGGAGTTCGCCGAGCGCTTCGGCGAGACCCACACGCTGCTGATCAGGACGCACTACCTGAACAGCGTGACGCTGCCGCCGTCGGTGCGGGGACGGGTCGTCGACGTCTCCTCCCACCACGACATCACCCCGCTCCTCGCCCTCGCGGACGGGCTGATCACCGACTACTCGTCCGTGATGTTCGACTACGGGCTGCTCGACCGCCCGATGGTCTTCTTCACCTACGACTACGACGAGTACGCCAAGGAGAACCGAGGCACCTACTTCGACCTGAAGGAGCGCGCGCCGGGCCCGGTCGTGGCCACGGCGGAGGAACTCTTCGGAGTGATCGCCAACTTCAAGGACGAGGCCGACACCAAGTACGCGGCGGCCCGCCAGCGGTTCAACGCAGAGTTCAGCGAGTACGACCGGGGCGACGCGGCCCGCCGGATCGTCGCCAAGTTCTTCACCGGGAGCGGGAAGTGACCAACCAGACCGCCGCGTCCGGCGGCCGCGACGTCTTCATCGTCTCCAACAGCGTGGACGAGATGGGCGGCGTGACCACCTGGACGCACCAGATGGCCCGCGAGTTCACCGCCCGCGGCCACCGGCTGCACGTCATCGGCATCACCCCCGCCCCGGCCGGGCGGCGGCACGAGTTCCCCGAGCCGCTGCCGTACGACACCACCACGCTGTACGACGCCCACCCCCCGCAGGTGAAGCCGCTGCGCGGCCTCAAGGGCCGGCTGAACGCGGCGGAGCGGCGGCGCCGCGCCGCCCGGGCCGCCGGGATGCGGGAGCGCGCGGACCGGATGACGGCGCTCTTCGCCGCCGCCCGGCCCGGCGCGGTCGTGATCGTGACCCAGGTGTGGGCGATGGAGTGGGTGGCGCTCGCCGACACCAAGGGCCTCCTGGTGATCGGCATGAGCCACGAGTCGTACGCGGCCAGTGCCGCCTCCTCCCGGCTCGCCCGGGTGAAGCGGCACTACCGGGACGTCGACCGGCTCCTCGCCCTCACCCCGGGCGACGCGGACCAGTTGATCCGCGCCGGCATGGACAACGTCGGGCACATGCCGAACGCCCTGCCGTTCATGCCGTCGGCGCCGGTGCCGCGCGAGGAGAAGGTCGTGGTCTCCGTCGGCCGCCTCTCGCACGAGAAGGGCGTCGACATGCTGCTCGACGCCTGGGCCGAGACCGCCCCCCGCCACCCCGACTGGAAGCTGCGGATCTACGGCGCCGGCGACGAGGAACAGGCGCTGCGGCGGCAGACCACCGAGCTGGGCCTCGACGGGTCCGTGGAGTGGATGGGCCGCACCAACGACGTGCTCGGGGCGCTCTCCGGGGCCTCGGTGTTCGCGCAGGCGTCCCGCGCCGAGGGCTTCCCGATCACCCTCCTGGAGGCGATGGCGGCGGGCGTGCCGTGCGTCGCGTTCGACTGCGCGCCGGGCGTCCGGGAGATCATCCGGGACGGCGAGGACGGGCTGCTCGCCCGGCTCGGCAACGCGGCGGAGCTCGGCGGGCACATCAGCACGCTGATCTCCGACAAGGAGCTGCGCGACCGGATGGGCGACGCGGCCTTCGAGAACGTGAAGCGGTACTCGCCCGACGAGATCACCGACCGCTGGGAGGCGCTGTTCGCCTTCCTGGAGCGCTGACGGACCGCGACGCGAGACCGTCGTACGGGGCTTCGTACGGGAAAGGGCCGGGGAGGGCGACTCCCCGGCCCTTTCGCGTGCGTTCCGTACGGCGTCAGACGGCGGCGGCGGCGCGGTTCGCGACCCAGCCGGCCCAGGCCGACTCGATCATGTCGCGCACGTCGTGGCGGGCCTTCCAGCCCAGCTCGGCGGCGATGCGGTCGGCGGAGGCCACCACGCGGGCCGGGTCGCCGGGGCGGCGCGGGGTGACCAGGGGCTCGGTCGTGTGGCCGGTGATCTCGTTGATCAGCGCCACCATCTCGGTGACGGAGACGCCCTCGCCGCGGCCGATGTTGACCGTCAGGTCGCGCGGCTCGCCCGCCTCGGCCCACTCCGCGAGCTTGCGGGCGGCGACGAGGTGCGCGTCGGCCAGGTCCTCGACGTGGATGTAGTCGCGGACGCAGGTGCCGTCGGGGGTGTCGTAGTCGTCGCCGAAGATCCGCGGGGCCTCCCCCGCGTCCAGGCGCTCGAAGACCATCGGGACCAGGTTGAAGACCCCGGTGTCCGCCAGCTCGGGGGTCGCCGCGCCGGCCACGTTGAAGTAGCGCAGGCAGGCCGTGGAGATGCCGTGGGCGGCGCCCGTCGCACGGACCAGCCACTCGCCCGCCAGCTTCGTCTCGCCGTACGGACTCAGCGGCAGGCAGGGGGTCTCCTCGGTGACGAGGTCGACGTCCGGCATGCCGTAGACGGAGGCGGAGGAGGAGAAGAGGAAGTTGCGCACGCCGGCGGCGGCGACGGCCTCCAGGAGGACCGTGAGGCCGATGACGTTCTCGCGGTAGTAGTGCAGCGGCAGTTCGACGGACTCGCCGACCTGCTTCTTGGCGGCGAGGTGGACGACGCCGGTCACGCCGTGCTCGGCGATCGTACGGTCCAGGACCTCGCGGTCGAGCGTCGAACCGACCACCAGCGGCACGCCCTCCGGCACCCGGGTCTCGTAGCCCGTGGACAGGTCGTCGAGGACGACGACCCGCTCGCCCGCCCGCGTCATGGCGCGGACCACGTGCGAGCCGATGTATCCGGCACCACCGGTGATCAGATAAGTCATAGCGCCCCAAACCTTTCACTGAGAACTGCGGACGAACCGGCGGAACCGGGCCCTGACCACCCGGAAGCCGTCCCGGGCACCGGACACCATCCGTACCGCCAGCGAACCGTTCGCCGTCGTGTACTGCTGCACCAGGAGTACACCGTACCGGCTGCTCGGAAGCACCGACCGCCGCTGGGTTCCGGCCACCGGCCGGAGCGCGGTCGTGTACGTCTCGCCGTTCGCGCAGGTCACCGTCACGGAGAAGTCCCACAGCTGGACGCCCCGGCGGCCGATCCGCCGTCCGGCGCCGACCAGCCGGTTGAGCCGGACCGGGGCGCGGCCCGTCCAGTGGGGCTCCGTTCCGTCCCCGTCGGTCCCGGCCCGCAGCTCGACCCGTTCGGTGTGGACGGGCTCGGCCCCGCCGCGCGGCAGGAACGCGACCTCGGCGGTACGGGGGACGGCCTCCGCGAGCCGCCCGTACAGGTCCCGTGCCGTGAGGGTCAGGTCGCCGGGGCGCAGGACGGCGTCGACGACGAGCGGCAGTTCGCCGAGCGGCAGCCGGTCCACACCGTCGAGGCGGGCCTCCGGCAGGTCCTCGGCCCAGACGGCGTCGGCGGGGGTGCCGGCGTACGGCGGGAGCAGCCGGCCCGGTTTGGCACACAACCGTGACAGTCGGAGCAGGTCGCGCGGCTCCTTCGCGGCCAGCAGGAAGCGGGCGGCCCAGCGGGCGGGGGCGACGGCGGCGGCGATCTCCGGCTCCCGAAAGCCGGCCAGGTGCTCGCGGGTGGCCTCCCACCACTCGGCGCGGTGGCCGGCGTCGCGCCGCCGCAGGTCCCGGGCGTACATCCGCAGGTCGTGTTCGAGGAACTTGGTGCGGCAGGCGGCGGCGAGGTCCGTCCGCCCCGCCCCAGCGAAGGTCTCGACGGCCGCGCGGTGGGCGGCGATCCGGGAACGCCAGTTGGAGACGTCCTTCCGGTCGAGGGAGATCGACAGCTGGGCGGCGGTCCGGCGCACGTGCCAGACGTAGACGGTGTCGGGGACCACGGCGACGCGGGGGGCGGCGGCGTACACCCGGGCGGTGAAGAGGAAGTCCTCGTAGACGAACCGGCCGTCGGGGAAGCGGATGCCGTGCGCGTCGAGGAAGGCGCGGTCGTAGACCTTGTTGACGCAGAGGGTGTCGTGGACGAGGGGGCGCAGCTCCTCGGGGGTCTCCAGGACGGCCGGTTCCCGGTAGAGGGCGGGCTGCCAGCGCACGTCCCTGCCCTCGGGGAGCTCGCGGCGCACGCAGACGCCGACGGCGACGGGGGCGCGGTGCCGCTCCGCGGCGGCGACCAGGGCCTCGGCGGCGCCGGGCGGCAGGACGTCGTCGCTGTCGAGGAACATGACGTACGGGGCGGTGGCGGCCGCGATGCCGTCGTTGCGCGGGGTGCCGCAGCCGCCGCTGTTCTCCGTGCGGCGCACCACCCGCACCCGGGGGTGCAGGGCGGCCAGTTCGTCGAGCACCCCCGCCGTGCCGTCGCCGGAGCGGTCGTCGACCGCCACGACCTCGGCCACCACGGGACCCTGGTCGAGCGCGGACCTGACGGCCTCGCCGACCAGCTCCTCGTCGTTGTAGGCGATGACGACGACGCTGAGCAGGCCCGCGGTCTCGGGCGGGGGAACGGTACTCACGGGCAGGATCCTACGGGAGCCCCCGGACCCCTCCCCCGGCCGGTCGAGGGGCTTCCCGGCCCCGCTCCGACGGGCCGGGACCTGCCGGAACGGGACCGGGGCCGGCTGGGAACGAGACCGGGGACAGGGCCCGCCGGAGGGGGCCCGGAACCGCTGGAACGGGACTGCTAGAACGGGTTGAACTCGTCGAACTCGCGCTGCGCCTCGTCGCGCTCCGCGTCCCGGTCCCGGCGCCGCTGCGCCGCCGGGCGCGGGGCCTCCAGACGGTGGTCCTCGCCGCGGCGGCCGAGCATCTCGGCGCCGGCCATCATGGTGGGCTCCCAGTCGAAGACGACCGCGTTCTCCTCGGAGCCGATCGCGACGCCGTCGCCCGCGCGGGCGCCCGCCTTCATCAGCGCGTCCTCGACGCCGAGGCGGTTGAGGCGGTCGGCCAGGTAGCCCACGGCCTCGTCGTTGTTGAAGTCGGTCTGGCGGACCCAGCGCTCCGGCTTCTCGCCGCGCACCCGGTAGACCTCCTCGGCCTCGTCGTACGCGACCGTGAAGCCCGCGTCGTCCACGGCCTTCGGGCGGATGACGATGCGGGTCGCCTCCTCCTTCGGCTTGGCGGCGCGCGCCTCGGCGACGATGCCGGCGAGGGCGAAGGAGAGCTCCTTCAGACCGGTGCGGGCCACGGCGGAGACCTCGAACACCTGGTAGCCGCGCTCCTCCAGGTCCGGGCGGATCATGTCCGCGAGGTCCTGGCCGTCCGGGATGTCGATCTTGTTGAGGACGACGATCCGGGGCCGGTCGTCCAGGCCGCCGTACTGCTTCAGCTCCTCCTCGATGACGTCGAGGTCGGAGACCGGGTCGCGGTCGGACTCCAGGGTCGCCGTGTCCAGGACGTGGACGAGGACCGAGCAGCGCTCCACGTGGCGGAGGAACTCCAGGCCCAGGCCGCGGCCCTGGCTGGCGCCCGGGATCAGGCCCGGGACGTCGGCGATGGTGTAGACGGTCGAGCCGGCCGTGACGACGCCCAGGTTCGGGACGAGGGTGGTGAAGGGGTAGTCCGCGATCTTCGGCTTGGCGGCCGACAGGACGGAGATCAGGGAGGACTTGCCGGCGCTCGGGTAGCCGACGAGGGCCACGTCGGCGACGGTCTTGAGCTCCAGGACGATGTCCTGGAGGTCGCCGGGCTCGCCGAGCAGCGCGAAGCCGGGGGCCTTGCGGCGCGCGGAGGACAGCGCGGCATTGCCGAGGCCGCCGCGGCCGCCCTGGGCGGCGATGTACGTGGTGCCGTGGCCGACCAGGTCCGCGAGGACGTTGCCCGCCTTGTCGAGGACGACGGTGCCGTCGGGCACGTTCAGGACGAGGTCCTGGCCGTCCTTGCCGGAGCGGTTGCCGCCCTCGCCGGGCTTGCCGTTGGTGGCCTTGCGGTGCGGGGAGTGGTGGTACTCCAGGAGGGTGGTGACGGACTGGTCGACGACCAGGATCACGTCGCCGCCGCGGCCGCCGTTGCCGCCGTCGGGCCCGCCGAGCGGCTTGAACTTCTCCCGGTGGACGGAGGCGCAGCCGTGGCCTCCGTTACCCGCGGCGACGTGCAGCTCGACGCGGTCCACGAAGGTGGTCATGGTGGTGCCTCCAGGGTGTTACGTATGGAATGTCTATCTGGTAACACGCGAAAGGCGGACCCGCTTCCCGTGCCGGGAAGTGAGGTCCGCCTCCGCGAAAGATCCGATCAGGCGACCGGAACGATGTTCACGACCTTGCGGCCGCGGTGGGTGCCGAACTGCACCGAACCGGCCTGCAGGGCGAACAGCGTGTCGTCGCCGCCACGGCCGACGCCCGCGCCGGGGTGGAAGTGGGTGCCACGCTGGCGGACCAGGATCTCACCCGCGTTGACGACCTGACCGCCGAAGCGCTTCACGCCGAGCCGCTGGGCGTTGGAGTCGCGACCGTTCCGGGTGGACGATGCGCCCTTCTTGTGTGCCATTGCTCAGTCCCTCTTTACTTCGCGGCCGTCGGGATCGCGGTGACCTTGATCGCCGTGTACTGCTGACGGTGACCCTGGCGACGGCGGTAGCCGGTCTTGTTCTTGTAGCGCAGGATGTCGATCTTGGCGCCCTTGTGGTGATCCACGACCTCGGCCTCGACCTTGATGCCGGCCAGGACCCACGGGTCGCTGGTCACGGCGTCGCCGTCGACAACGAGCAGGGTCGAGAGCTCGACCGTGTCGCCAACCTTGGCAGTGGAAATCTTGTCAACCTCAACGATGTCGCCGACAGCAACCTTGTGCTGGCGACCACCGCTGCGCACGATGGCGTACACGCGGATCTCTCTCTCACTCGGGATGAAACCTCTGACGCCAGCCGCCCGCACGGACCCGAAGGTCCGCGACGGTCCGGAATCGGACGAGCGGCCTCTCCCGACGAGCGGGAGGAAGGTGCTCAGAGGCGCGGCGCGCCGACAGACGCGCCGACGGTCTAGGTTACGGGCGGCCGACGCGGGGGGTCAAATTCGCCCCAGACGGCACGGGCCGCCCTCCCCCGCACTGTGCGTACGGAGGGGGGCGGCCCGTGCCTGCCGGTCAGTCCTGGGCCGGAGAGGCGGTCTTCTCGGCCGCCTTCTTGGGCGTGGTCTTCTTGGCGGTCGTCTTCTTCGCCGCGGTCTTCTTGGTCGCCGCCGTCTTCTTGGCGGCGGTCTTCTTGGCCGTGGCCTTCTTCGCCGTGGTCTTGCGCGCCGCCGTCTTCTTGGCGGGGGCGGCCTCGGCGTCCGCGGCCCCGGGCTCCTCGGCGGCCGGGGCCGCGGCGACCACGACGACGGCTTCCTCGGCACCCGCGGGCGAACCGGCGGGGGCGGTGGCCTTGCGGACCACCCGGCGGCGGGCGCGCGGCGGGGCGGCCACGGGGGCCTCCTCGGGAGCGGGCCCGGCGGGCTGCTCCGGGGCGGTCTCCTCGGCCACGACGGCCTCGGGCTCCACCACGGGCTCCGGCTCCGGCTCCGCGACGGTCTCGGCCGCGGGCTCGGTCGCGGTCTCCACGACGGTGACCGGCTCGGCCGGCTCCGTGGTCGAGACGACCGGGGAGGTCGCCCGGCGGGTGGCACGGCGACGGCCGCGCGGGGCCGGGGCCCCGGTCTCCGCCGCGGTCCCGGTCTCCACCACGGGCGTGGGCTCGACGGCCTCGGGCCCGGCGGCCGGCTCGGCCACCGGCTCCGCCACGACGGTCTCGGCCTCGGTCACGGTCTCCACGACGGGAGCCGGGGCGACCGGCGTCGGAGCGACCGGCGTCGAGGCGACCGGGGCGGTCACCCTGCGGGTCGCGCGACGGCGGCCACGGCCGCGCGTGGCGGCCGCCTCCGCCTCGGCGACGGAGCCGTACAGCTCCTCGTCCGGGGCGATCGGCACCGGCACGGCCACCGGGGCGGCCAGCTCCGCCGCGACCTCGGCCTCGGTCTCGGTCTCGGTCTCCTGCGCCTCGGTGTCGGCGCCGGTCTCCACGGCCTCGGCGTGCTCGTGCTCGTGGGCGTGGCCCTCGCCACCACGGCCGCGCTTCTTCGCGCGCTTGCCGCCGCCCCCGCCACCGGAGGTGGTCGGCTGCTCCATGTGGACGATGACGCCGCGCCCGTTGCAGTGGACGCAGGTCTCGGAGAAGGACTCCAGGAGGCCCTGGCCGACCCGCTTGCGGGTCATCTGGACCAGGCCCAGCGAGGTGACCTCGGCCACCTGGTGCTTGGTCCGGTCCCGGCCCAGGCACTCCAGGAGGCGGCGCAGCACCAGGTCGCGGTTGGACTCCAGGACCATGTCGATGAAGTCGATGACGACGATGCCGCCCAGGTCGCGCAGCCGCAGCTGGCGCACGATCTCCTCGGCCGCCTCCAGGTTGTTCCTGGTGACGGTCTCCTCCAGGTTGCCGCCCTGGCCGGTGAACTTGCCGGTGTTGACGTCGACGACGATCATCGCCTCGGTCTTGTCGATCACGAGGGAGCCGCCGGACGGCAGCCAGACCTTGCGGTCGAGCGCCTTCATCAGCTGCTCGTCGATCCGGTACGTCGCGAAGACATCGACCTCGCTCGTCCACTTGGACAGGCGGTCGGTCAGGTCCGGGGCGACGTGGCTCACGTACCCGTGGATGGTCTCCCACGCGTCGTCGCCGCTGACGATGACCTTGGAGAAGTCCTCGTTGAAGATGTCGCGGACGACCCGGACGGTCATGTCCGGCTCGCCGTAGAGCAGCGTCGGGGCGTTGCCGTTCTTCGCCTTCTTCCGGATGTCCTCCCACTGCGCCTGCAGGCGCTCGACGTCGCGGCGCAGCTCGTCCTCGCTCGCGCCCTCGGCGGCGGTGCGCACGATGACGCCCGCGTCCTCGGGGACGATCTTCTTGAGGATCGTCTTCAGGCGCGCGCGCTCGGTGTCGGGGAGCTTGCGGCTGATGCCGGTCATCGAGCCCTCGGGCACGTACACCAGGTAGCGGCCGGGCAGGGAGACCTGGCTGGTGAGGCGGGCGCCCTTGTGGCCGATCGGGTCCTTGGTGACCTGGACGAGGACCGACTGGCCGGACTTGAGGGCGGTCTCGATGCGGCGCGGGCCGTTGCCCATGCCGAGCGCCTCGAAGTTGACCTCGCCGGCGTACAGGACGGCGTTGCGGCCCTTGCCGATGTCGACGAAGGCGGCCTCCATGGACGGCAGGACGTTCTGGACCTTGCCCAGGTAGACGTTGCCGACGTACGAGGTGGCCTGCTCCTTGTTGACGTAGTGCTCGACCAGCACGTTGTCTTCCAGGACGCCGATCTGGGTGCGCTCGCCGTTCTGGCGGACGACCATGACGCGCTCGACGGCCTCGCGGCGGGCGAGGAACTCGGCCTCGGTGATGATCGGGACGCGGCGGCGGCCCTGTTCGCGGCCTTCGCGGCGGCGCTGCTTCTTGGCCTCCAGGCGGGTCGAGCCCTTGATGGACTGGACCTCGTCGGCGCCGGTGCCGGGCTCGGCCTTCTCGCGGGCCGGGCGGGGCTCGCGGACCTTGACGACCGTACGGACGCCGTCCTCGTCGCCCGCCTCGGCCTCGGCGGCGTCCCCGCTGCGACGGCGGCGACGGCGACGGCGACGGGAGCTGCTGGAGCCGCCGGTGAGGCCCTCGGCCTCCTCGGTCTCCTCCTCGCCGTCCTCGGTCTCCTCGGACCCGTCCTCGGCGTGCGGCTCCTCGCCCTCCTCGGTCTCCTCGACCTCGGCGAGCTCCCCGCGACGGCGGCGGCGGCCACCGCGGCGACGGCGGCGGGAGGGGCGGTCCTCGTACTCGTCCGCCTCCTCGGCCTCCTCGGCCTCTTCGAGCGCGTCGGCGGCGGCCTCGACCTCGGGCTCGTCGGCGACGGTGGCCGGGACGGGCTCGACGGCGACGGGCTCGCCGCGGCGGCGGCGACGGCGACGGGAGCCGGACTCGGCCCGCTCGGCGGGCTCGGGCGTCTCCACGGCCTCGACCGTCTCGACGGTCTCCTCCGTCTCGTCGCTCTCCTCGGGCTCCGGCTCCACGGGCGCGGCGGCGGCGGCCGCGGCGGCCGTCTCCGGGGTCTGGAACATCGGCTCGGCGAAGACCGGGGCCTGGAAGACGGCGACGGCCGGGCGCGCGGCGCGGCGCGGCTCGCGGGCCGGGGCCGGCTCGGAGGTGAACTGCGGCGAGGAGACGCGGCGGCGGCCGCGGCCGCGCGTGGCGGCGGTCTCGGCGGCGGCGACCTCGGCCTCGTCGGCGGCGATCTGCGCGACGGCGGCCTCGGGCAGCGACTCGCCGGCGGCGGGCGCCTCGGCGGCCGGGGCCCGGGTGGCCTGCGGCTCGGCGGCCGGCTCGGGCGCACCGGCCGGAGCGGTGGCCTTGCGGGTGGCACGGCGGCGCGTACGGGCCGGCGGAGCGGCGTCGGTCTCGGCCGGAGCGGCGTCGGTCTCGGTCTCGACCGGAGCGGCCTCGGGCACGGCCTCGGCCTCGGCGGCCGGAGCGGCGGTCTCCTCTGCGGCGGCGGGCGCACCGGCGGGAGCCGTGGCCTTGCGGGTGGCACGGCGACGGGTACGGGCCGGCGGAGCGGCGTCGGTCTCGGTCTCGACCGGAGCGACCTCAGGTGCGGCCTCGGCGACCGGCGCGGCAGCGGCTTCCGGCGCCGGGGCCTCGTCGGCCGGGGCCGGGGAGGTCACCGGAGCGGTGGCCTTGCGGGTGGCGCGGCGGCGGGCCGGGCGCGCCGGAGCGGCCTCGGGGGCCTCTTCGGCGGTCTCGGGCGCGGCCTCGGCGACCGGCTCGGCGGCGGGCGCGGCGGTCTCCTCGGCGGCGGGCGCACCGGCCGTGGCCTTGCGGGTGGCGCGGCGACGGGTGCGCGGCGCGGGTGCGGCCTCGGTCTCGACCGGCTCGGGAGCCGCTGCGGGCTCCGGCGCGTCGGCGGCCGGGACCTCGGTGGTGCCGGTGGCCCCGGTGGTGCCGGCGGTCTCGCCCGTCACCGGCGGACCGGCGGGGCGGGAGGCGGCGCGGCGCCTGCGGCGCGGCGGCAGCTTGTCACCGGGGGCATTGGTGTCTTCGTTGGACTCGGGCATGCGGGGTTCTCCCGTCACGCTCCCGGGCGCCGCGCCTGGTTCCGGTCCGGCGGCACGGTCACGCCTGTGGCGAGGTGCCGCCGTCCGGGGCGCGGGCGCCGCACGGGAGCTGTATGTCTGGCTCGCCGGTTCCGTACGCCCTGTGCGGACGGCCTGGCGAAAGTCTTCTGGTCAGTGCGCGGCCCGACCCAGGTGGCTCCCGAGTACCAGGGCTGCGCTGCGACGACCGCTCCCTACGCGGTGTCCGTACCCGGCGCCGTCGCCGGGGCGGTCGCGGCGGCCGTGGGTGAAGCGGCCGTGACTGCCTCGCGGTCGGGCGCGAGCGGGTCGGTCACCGTGCCGGACTCCTCGTCGAAGAGCCCCTGCGCCAGCCTGGTCACCGCGGCGGGGACCGGCGGCGCCAGGTCGGCCACAGCTCGGAGACCGGACAGGACGTCGTCGGGTCGTACGGCAGGTGTCACGTGCCGAACAACCAGCCGCAGTATCGCACAGGCGCTGTCCAGCGGCCCATCGTCCCGGGGTTCGCCCTGGGGACGGACGGCCGTCAGCTCGGTGACCGCGGAACGGGTGTCGAAGGTGCGGACGCCGTTCTTCGTCTTGCGCTGTACTTCCACGGTCCCGGCCGCGAGAAACGCCTCCACGGCCTTCTCCGCCGCCTCGGGGGCGACGCCTTCGAGGCGCAGCTCCCAGACGGAGGCGGTGAGCCGGTCGGCGAGGCCCGGGGTGCGGGCCTCGACCGCGTCGGTGATGTCGAGGCCGGCCGGGAGGGACTCGTCGAGCAGGGCCCGCAGGACCTCCGGGTCGCGCGCCTCGGTGAGGGCGATCTCCAGGTACTCGGCCTCGGAGCCCGTGCCGGTCGGGGCGGCGTTGGCGTACGACACCTTGGGGTGGGGGGTGAAGCCGGCCGAGTACGCCATGGGCACCTCGGCGCGGCGCAGGGCGCGCTCGAAGGCGCGCTGGAAGTCGCGGTGGCTGGTGAACCGGAGGCGGCCGCGCTTGGTGTAGCGCAGTCGGATGCGCTGCACCGCCGGTGCGGGCGGCGGGCCTTCGGGCTGTCGCTTGCCCAGTGGTTCTTCTCCTCGTTGCGGGGCGGCACGGGCGTGCGCCGTCCACGAGCTGTACGGGTCGTCTCGGGGGGTCCGCCCGGTTCACCCCCGCTTCCGCAGGGAGATCTCGGGGGCGGGCACCGCGCCGGAGACGTTCGTTGTACTACCCAGAGTACGCGCACGGGCCGCCGCCGGTTCCCGGGGCTCGACCGGCCGGGCCGCGCCGACGAGGGCGCGCCAGGCGTCCCGGCGGGCCTCCCGGACGGTGGCGCGGGCGGAGGCGAGCGCGTCCTTCGCGGCGTGTCCGGCCTCGACGGCGGCGCGGCGGGCCGGGGCCCAGAGGGCGTCGCGGACCCAGTGCCCGGCGGGCCGGAGGACGGACGCCCGAATCCGGGCGGCGGGCCGCGCGACCAGGTGCCGGCCGCACCACCGGAGCCCGTGCCACACGTGGACCAGCGGCCGTCCGAGCAGGTTCCGCGCGAGCCACTTGAGCCCGCGCCCGACGGCCCGCGACACGAACCCGGCGACCCGCCAGCACAGCGCGAGCGCGTCCCGCACCTCCCGGCCGACGGGCGCGAGGACCCGCTTCCAGAGCCAGAGGGCGGGGAGGACGACCCCGTACCGGACGACGGGCGCGACCACGTACCGCCAGAGCCCGGCCCACGGCCACACGAACAGCGCGAGGCCCAGCCGGGGCAGGAGCCGGCCCAGACCCCGCCCGGCCTGCCGGAACGCCCACCCCAGGCCCTCCCCCAGCGGGACGAGCACACGGCGGTACAGCCACACGGCGGGAACGGCGGCCCCGTAGCGGAACAGGGGGGCCAGGACGTGCCGGAAGAGCGCGGCGAGCGGGACGAGGACCAGCTTCTCCAGGAGGAACAGGCAGCCGGCGCCGAGCGGGGAGAGGACCCGCCGGTACAGCCACCCGGCCGGGACGGCGACCCCGTACCGGGCGACCGGCACCACCACGTACCGCCACGGCCACACGAACACCGCCCTGAGCAGCCGCTCCAGGCCCCGGCCGAGCCACCCGGCCCCGATCGCGATCCCCCGGCCCGCCGGTGCGAGGAGCCATCGGTACAGCCACCGGGCCGGGAGGACCACCGCGTGGTCGAAGAGCCACTCCAGGCCGCGGCCCGCCGGGCGGAGGAGGACCCGGTCGAGGAGCCGTCCCCCGGCGGCGAGGGCGTCCCAGGCCATCCGGACCGGCAGGACGGCGACGAGCACGACGATCCGGACGGGAACGCGGATCAGCGCGGGTGGCGTCGGGCTTTCCAGGCTCATGCCGAACATGACGCGACGGCCCGGCGGAGGGTTCACCCCTCGCGCCGGGCCGTCGTGGAACGTCCTTACTTGACGACCGTCAGCGGCAGCAGCTTCTTGCCGGTGGGGCCGACCTGGATCTCGGTCTGCATCGCCGGGCACACGCCGCAGTCGAAGCACGGCGTCCAGCGGCAGTCCTCGACCTCGGTCTCGTCCAGGGCGTCCTGCCAGTCCTCCCAGAGCCAGTCCTTGTCGAGACCGGAGTCCAGGTGGTCCCAGGGCAGGACCTCCTCGTAGGTGCGCTCGCGGGTGGTGTACCAGGCGACGTCCACGCCGTACTCGGGGAGCGTCTTCTCGGCGCAGGCCATCCAGCGGTTGTACGAGAAGTGCTCGCGCCAGCCGTCGAAGCGGCCGCCGTCCTCGTACACGGCGCGGATGACGGCGCCCAGGCGCCGGTCGCCGCGCGAGAGGAGGCCCTCCACGATGCCGGGCTTGCCGTCGTGGTAGCGGAAGCCGATCGAGCGCCCGTACTTCTTGTCGCCGCGGATCTTGTCGCGGAGCTTGCGCAGGCGCTCGTCCGTCTCCTCGGCCGAGAGCTGCGGAGCCCACTGGAAGGGGGTGTGCGGCTTGGGCACGAAGCCGCCGATGGAGACGGTGCAGCGGATGTCGTTCTGGCCGGAGACCTTGCGGCCCTCGGCGATCACGTTCATCGCCATGTCGGCGATCTGCAGGACGTCCTCGTCGGTCTCCGTCGGCAGGCCGCACATGAAGTACAGCTTCACCTGGCGCCAGCCGTTGCCGTAGGCGGTGGAGACGGTCCGGATCAGGTCCTCCTCCGAGACCATCTTGTTGATGACCTTGCGCATGCGCTCGGAGCCGCCCTCGGGGGCGAAGGTGAGGCCGGAGCGGCGTCCGTTCCTGGTCAGCTCGTTGGCCAGGTCGACGTTGAAGGCGTCCACGCGGGTCGAGGGGAGGGACAGGCCCACCTTGTCCTCGGTGTAGCGGTCCGCGAGGCCCTTCGCGATGTCGCCGATCTCGGTGTGGTCCGCGGAGGAGAGGGAGAGGAGGCCGACCTCCTCGAAGCCCGTCGCCTTGAGGCCCTTGTCGACCATCTCGCCGATGCCGGTGATGCTTCGCTCCCGCACGGGGCGCGTGATCATGCCGGCCTGGCAGAAGCGGCAGCCGCGGGTGCAGCCGCGGAAGATCTCGACGGACATGCGCTCGTGGACGGTCTCCGCGAGCGGGACGAGGGGCTGCTTGGGGTACGGCCACTCGTCGAGGTCCATGACGGTGTGCTTGGAGACGCGCCACGGCACGCCGGACCGGTTGGGCACGACGCGGCCGATGCGCCCGTCCGGCAGGTACTCGACGTCGTAGAAGCGCGGGACGTAGACGCCGCCGGTCCTCGCGAGGCGGAAGAGGACCTCGTCGCGGCCGCCCGGCCTGCCCTCCGCCTTCCAGGCGCGGATGATCTCGGTCATGTCGAGGACGGCCTGCTCGCCGTCGCCGATGACCGCCGCGTCGATGAAGTCCGCGATGGGCTCGGGGTTGAAGGCGGCGTGGCCGCCGGCGAGCACGATCGGGTGGTCGACGGTCCGGTCCCTCGCCTCCAGCGGGATGCCCGCGAGGTCGAGCGCGGTGAGCATGTTCGTGTAGCCCAGCTCCGTGGAGAAGGACAGGCCGAACACGTCGAAGGCGCCCACGGGGCGGTGGCTGTCGACCGTGAACTGCGGGACCCGGTGCTCGCGCATCAGCTCTTCGAGGTCCGGCCACACGCTGTAGGTGCGCTCGGCGAGGACGCCCTCGCGCTCGTTCAGCACCTCGTAGAGGATCATGACGCCCTGGTTGGGCAGGCCGACCTCGTACGCGTCCGGGTACATCAGCGCCCAGCGGACGTCGCACTCGTCCCAGGGCTTGACCGTGGAGTTCAGCTCTCCGCCGACGTACTGGATCGGCTTCTGCACGTGCGGGAGCAGGGCTTCGAGCTGCGGGAAGACAGACTCGGCAGCAGACATCTCGAACCTTCGTGAGCGGGCAGGGGGCGACTCTCAAGCGTACCCCGGTGCCCGGTGGCCCGGAGCCGCCCCGCGGCGCTCCGGGGTCAGAGGGGCGCGGCCCCCGCCCAGGCCCCGGGCAGCGCGCGCTCGGCCGCGTCCGCCGCCGCCTCCTCCCTGCCGTACAGGAGTCCCCAGGTGAAGGCGGTCTCGCCGGCCGTGTGGGCCTGGAGGGCGAGGTCGCGGAGGGTGGCGCGGGCCACCACGCCGTCCTGGTGCTCGCCGAGCAGGGACTGGACCTTCTTCACCCGTTTGGCGAACTTCTTCGCGGACTTCCCGAGGACGGGGCGGGCCGCGTCGGCGGCGTAGCGGGTGCGTTTGGCGGCCTTGCGGGCCTCGTGGAGGGCGAGGTCGCGTTCGTGGCCGGGGGTGAGGGAGAGGGCGCGGTCGACGCGGGCGGCGAGCCGGGCGTGGTCCTTGCGGACGGCGCGGGCGAGGACCTTCGCGGCGTCGCGGGAGGCGGCCTCGCGCAGCGGCGGGTCGGCGAGGAGGGCGTCGAGGCGGTCGAGGAGGGCGAGGTACCGGTCGGAGTCGAGGGCGGCGACGGCCCTGCGGCGGGCGTCCTCGGTGCGGGCCGCGTCCCAGATCCGCAGCCGGGCCTTCACCGGGCCGAGGCGAAGGGTCCGGGGGACGTCGGCGAGGTGGGCGCGCAGCCGCTCGGCGAGCACCTCCTGGTCGCGGGCGGCGCCCAGTTCGCCCGCGAGCCACTTGAGTTCGCCGCCGAGGGGGTCGGTGGCGTTCCGGTCGAGGACGGAGCGGTACGTCTTGAGGGCGCTGCGCAGGCGGCGGCAGGCGACGCGGAGCTGGTGGACGGCGTCGGGGAGGTCGCGGCGGACGGCGGGGTCGAGGGCGACGACCGCCTCGGCCTGTTCGCGCACGTAGGCGAGGACGGCGGCTCCGGCGGTGCCGGGTTCGCCGGGCGGGGCGGTGTCGAGGGGGGTGTCTCCGGGGGCCGTCTCCGCGAGGGCCCTGGCCAGTTTGGAGGGGGCGTCCGAGGGGCGGATGCCGGCCTTCCGCAGGCGCTTCTCGACGGCGTCGAGGATGCCGGGGTCCGCCCCGTCGGCTGCTTCGACCTCGATCTCGGTCCAGGAGGCCCGGGGGCCGTCGGGCAGGCGTTCGGCGCGGACGGTGTCGACGGAGAGTTCGGCGAGGGGGCCGCCGTCGGCGTCGAGGAGCCGGCGGACGTCGCGGGCGGAGCGGAGGCGGACGACGGGGACGACCTCGCCGCCGCGGACGCGGGAGCGCAGCAGGGCCGCCAGGTCGGGCGGGAGGGTGTCGGAGAGCGGGGCCCTGATCTCGTCGCGGACGCCGACGGCGACGGGGAACTTCAGGTGCCAGCCCGCGTCCGAGCCGCCGGTGCGCCGGCGCAGGGTGATCGAGTCGGCGGCCAGGCGCAGGTCGGGGGTGTCGTGGTAGACGGCGTCGAGTTCCGTGACGCCGTCGTCGGCGACGGTCGCGACCTCCCGGACCCGGCTGAGGTCCGGGACGTCGGTCCCCGCCGCGGCTTCGTACTTCCGCTCGATCTCGCGCTTCGTCTCGGCCATACCCCACGTCTAACCGCCGAGGGGCCCGCTTACTCGGCCGAAGGGGCGGAAAGGCCGGTGTCAGGCCGTCATCGGGCGCTGGACGCGGATCGACTGGAGGAGTCCGATCGCCACCCACACCGCGAACATGGACGAGCCGCCGTACGAGACGAACGGCAGCGGCAGGCCCGCGACCGGCATGATGCCGAGGGTCATGCCGATGTTCTCGAAGGACTGGAAGGCGAACCAGGCGATGATCCCGGCGGCGACGACCGTGCCGTACAGCTCGGTGGTCTCGCGGGCGATCCGGCAGGCGCGCCAGAGGACGACCCCGAGCAGGACGAGGATGAGGCCGGCCCCGACGAAGCCCAACTCCTCGCCCGCGACGGTGAAGATGAAGTCGGTCTGCTGCTCGGGCACGAACTGGCCGCTGGTCTGGTGCCCCTTGAAGAGGCCCGTGCCGTAGAGGCCTCCGGAGCCGATGGCGATGCGGGCCTGGTTGGTGTTGTAGCCGACGCCGGCCGGGTCGAGGTCGGGGTTGGCGAAGGCCGCGAAGCGGTTGATCTGGTACTCGTCGAGCATGCCGAGGGTGGTGACGAGGACCGCGCCGAGGACGCCCGCGCCGATCAGGCCGAGGACCCAGCGGTTGGACGCGCCGGAGGCGAGCAGGACGCCGAGGACGATGACCGCCATCACCATGACCGAGCCGAGGTCGGGCATCAGCATGACGATGCCCATGGGGAGGGCGGCGAGGACCAGGGCCTTGGCGACGGTGCCGTGGTCGGGGTGGAGCTGGTCCCCCGCGTCGACCTTGGCCGCGAGCAGCATCGCCATGACCAGGATGATCGTGATCTTGACGAACTCGCTGGGCTGGAGGGAGAAGCCGCCGCCGATCACGATCCACGCGTGCGCGCCGTTGATGGTGGCGCCGAGCGGGGTGAGGACGGCGAGGATCAGCACGATGGAGATGCCGTAGAGGACCGGCACCGCGCCGCGCAGGGTGCGGTGGCCGAGCCAGATCGTGCCGACCATCAGGGCGAGGCCGATGCCGGTGTTGAGGAGGTGCCGGAAGAGGAAGTAGTAGGGGTCGCCCTGGTTGAGCTGGGTGCGGCCCCGGGTGGCGGACCAGACGAGCAGGGCGCCGAGCAGGGAGAGCGCGAGCGCCGAGAGCAGCATCGGCCAGTCGAGGCGGCGCAGGACCGAGTCGCGGGCGGTGAGCTTCACGAGCGGGCCGCGCTGGGGGGCGTAGCGGGAGACGGAGAAGCTGGTGCGGGTCGGCATCGGGTCAGTCCCTCCAGACGGGCGGCGGTCCGGCGAGCGGCGGCTGTCCGTCGCCCTCCTGCGCGGGACCGTCGCTCTTCGCGGGGTCGGCCTTCTGCGACGCGGGATCGTACGGCTTGACCACGGGGGCGTCGATGGTGCCGTAGCGGTTGATCTTCGGCAGGGTCTTCTGGGGCTGGGGCAGCAGGGCCTTCCTGAGGTCCTGGTTGCCCTCGTCGTCCAGGCCGTAGAGGGCGTCGTAGATGTTGCGCACGGCGGGGCCGGAGGCGCCGGAGCCGGTGCCGCCCTGGGAGATCGTCATGACGATGGTGAAGTCGTCGGTGTAGGTGGCCAGCCAGGAGGTGGTCTGCTTGCCGTAGACCTGGGCGGTGCCGGTCTTGGCCCGCATGGGGATCTTGTCCTGGGGCCAGCCGCCGAACCGCCAGGCGGCGGTGCCGCCGGGCTCGACCACGGAGCGCAGGCCCTTGTCGAGGTCCCGGATGGTCTGCGGGCCGACCGGGAGCTTGCCGTGGGCCTTGGGCTTGATCTCCCGGACGCTCTTGCCGTCGGGGCTGATCACGGCCTTGCCGACGGCGGGGTCGTAGAGGGTGCCGCCGTTGGAGATGGCGGCGTAGATGGTGGCCATCTGGATGGGGGTGACGAGGACGTCGCCCTGGCCGATGGCGAAGTTGATGCTGTCGTACGCCTTGAGCTGGTTGCCTTCGAGGCAGCTCTCGTAGGCGATCTGCTGGACGTAGGTGCCGCCCTTCTTGCCCTGCTTGCACCAGACGTCCTTGTTGGCCGCCCAGAAGTCCTGCTTCCACTTGCGGTCGGGGACGCGGCCGGTCACCTCGTTCGGCAGGTCGATGCCGGTCTCGGCGCCGAGGCCGAAGTCACGGGCGGTGCGGTAGAACCAGTCCTTCGCGTCCTTCTTGGGCGTGAGCCCGCCGTCGCGCTGCCACTCCTGGTGGCCGAGGGCGTAGAAGACGGTGTTGCAGGAGTACTTGAGGGCCTCGCCGAGGGTGATGGGGCCGTGTCCCTGGGACTCGAAGTTGGCGAAGCTCCGGCTGCCGAGGCTGTAGGAGCTGCTGCAGTTGTACCTGTCGTTGAAGTCGTGGCCGGCCCGCACGGCGGCGCTCGCCGAGATCACCTTGAAGATGGAGCCGGCGGCGGCCTGGCCCTGGATGGCGCGGTTGAGCAGCGGGTAGTTGGAGGCCTTGCTGGTGAGGGTGGAGTAGTCCTTGGCGGAGATGCCGCCGACCCAGGCGTTGGGGTCGTAGTCGGGCTGGGAGGCCATCGCGACGACGCGACCGGTCTTGGTCTCCATGACGACGACGGCGCCCGCGTCGGCCTCGTACTTCCGGCCGGTGATCTTGTCGGTCTCCTTCCGGACCTCCTTCATCGCCGCGTGGAGCTCGTACTCGGCGACGGCCTGGACGCGGGCGTCGATGCTGGTGACGAGGGTGGATCCGGCCACGCCCGGGTCGGACTCGGCCTGGCCCATGACGCGGCCGAGGTTGTCGACCTCGTAGCGGGTCACGCCGGCCTTGCCGCGCAGCTCCTTGTCGTACGTGCGCTCGATGCCGGAGCGGCCGACCTGGTCGGAGCGGAGGAACGGCGAGTCGGTGTCCTTGGCCTTCTCGATCTCGGAGTCGGTGACGGGCGAGAGGTAGCCGAGCACCTGCGCCGTGCGCGCCTTGCCGGGCGCCGGGTAGCGGCGGACGGCGGTGGGTTCGGCGGTGATGCCGGGGAAGTTCTCCGAGCTCTCACGGATCGTCAGCGCCTGCTGGGTGGTGGCCTCGTCGGTGACGGGGATCGGCTGGTAGGGGGAGCCGTTCCAGCAGGGCTTGGGGGTCTTGGAGTCGCAGAGCCGGATCCTGTTGATGACGTCCTGGGGCTTCATGCCGAGGACGCCGGCGAGCCGGGTGAGGACCGCCTTGCCGTCGTCCTTCATCTTCATCAGCTCGGTGCGGGACGCGGAGACCACGAGCCGGGTCTCGTTGTCGGCGAGCGGGACGCCGCGGGCGTCCAGGATCGAGCCGCGGACGGCGGGCTGGACGACCTGCTGGACGTGGTTGTTCTTCGCCTCGTCCGTGTACTCCTTGCCGTTGCGGATCTGGAGGTACCAGAGCCGGCCCCCCAGGGTGAGGAGCAGGGAGAAGACGAGGATCTGGATGACGACGAGCCGGATCTGGACCCGGGGGGTCCGGCCGGTCTCGGGGATGTTGCTCATGCTGCCTTGGCCCCCTCGGTCACAGTCGCTTGACTCCCTTGATGCGTCCGGCCCGTGTGGCCCGGTTCCGGGCGGCCTTCACGCGCAGTCCGCCGCGCTGGGCGCCGATCCTGAGGCCGGTTCCGGAGGAGAGCCAGCCGGAGGCGACGTCGGTTCCGGCGCCTCCGCCGGCGTCGGCGAGCGGATCGTTCTCGGCGCGTCGGGCCAGGGCCATGATGAGCGGCACCGTGAAGGGCGCGAGGAGCAGGTCGTACAGGGCCGCGGTGAACAGCAGGGAGGTCAGGCCGACGTGGCGGGCGGCGGTGTCGCCGACGAGGGCGCCGACGCCCGCGTAGAGGAGCGTGGAGCCGACGGCCGCGGCGACGACGACGGCCATGGGGCCGGCCGCGGAGGTGAGCCGGCCGTTCTCCGGGCGGGCCAGGCCGACGAGGTAGCCGACGAGGCAGAGCACGAGGGCGTAGCGGCCGGCGGCGTGGTCGGCGGGCGGGGCGAGGTCGGCGAGGAGGCCGGCGCTGAAGCCGATGAGGGCGCCGCTGACGTGTCCGTAGACGAGGGCGAGGCCGACGACGGTGAGGAGGACGAGGTCGGGGACGGCGCCGGGGAGCTGGAGGCGGGCGAGGACGGAGACCTGGACGACCAGGGCGACCACGATCAGGGCGGCGGAGAGGAGGATGCGGTTGATCTTCACGGTGTCGCGTCCCCCTGGTCCTGGGCCTGGTTCTGGCCCTGGTTCTGACCGGCCTGGTTCTGGTTCTGTGCCTGTTCCGGCTGCCCGCTGCCCGTCGGTTTCGGCGTGACCGTGACGGTGACGGTCGGCGCGGGCTTGGGCTTCTGCGGCAGGACCGCGTCGCGCGGGTCGGAGCGCGGGGCCTGGACGACGACGCCGACGATGTCGAGCTTGGTGAAGCCGACGTACGGGCGGACGTAGACGTTGCGGGTCAGGCCGCCGCCCGCCGGGTCGACGCGGATGATCTCGCCGACCGGGACGCCGGGCACGAAGGGCTTGTCGGCGCGCGAGCCGAAGGTGACGAGCCGGTCGCCGGGCTTCACCTCGGCCTTGCCGTTGAGGAGCTGGACGCGCAGCGGGCTGTCGCCCTGGCCGGTGGCGAAGCCGAGTTCGTCGCTCTTCTCCATGCGGGTGCCGACGGTGAAGTCGGGGTCGTTGGCGAGGAGGACGGTGGAGGTGGAGGGGCCGACGGTGGTGACGCGGCCGACGAGTCCGGCGCCGTTGAGCACCGTCATGTCCCGCCGGATGCCGTCGCGGGAGCCGACGTCGATGGTGACGGTCCAGGAGAAGCCCTGGGCCGCTCCTATGGCGATGACCTGGGCGCCCTTGATGCCGTACTGGCCGGCTCCGGCGGTCTTGAGCAGGGTGTCGAGCTCGTTCAGCCGGCTGCGGTTGCGGTCGTCGCTGCCGAGCCTCGCCTTGAGCTCGGCGTTCTCCTTCTCCAGGGCGGCGATCCGGGTGTGCCGCTCGCCGGAGTCCCGTACCGCCCCTATGGCGTTGCCGACGGGGTCGACGGCGGCGGCCACACCGTTCTCGACCGGCCCGAAGACCGCCGCCGCGGCCTGCCGGGCACCGTCGACGGGTGACTCCTGGCCGCCGCGGATGTCCACCGTGATCAGCGCGAACGCGATGGCGATCAGCAGTACCAGGAGCAGCCGGCTCTCTCGTGTGTCCCTCACGTGCGGCGGCCGTGCCTTTCCTCGTGGTTCGTCTGTTCCGTTGTTCCGTGGTGCGAGCTGCGGTACGAGCTGTGGTGCGCGTACGGGTACGGGTACGGGGTCGGTGCGGTAGTTCTACCGCACCGGTCCCGTTCGCGCCGCTAGCGGCGCGGCTGCGCGTCGAGGACCTGCTGGAGGGCCTCGAACTCCTCCACGCACTTGCCGGAGCCGAGCGCCACCGAGTCCAGCGGGTCCTCGGCGATGTGGATCGGCATGCCGGTCTCGTGGCGGAGCCGCTCGTCGAGACCGCGCAGCAGGGCGCCGCCACCGGTGAGAACGATGCCTCGGTCCATGACGTCACCGGAGAGCTCCGGCGGGCACTTGTCGAGGGTGGTCTTCACGGCGTCGACGATCGCGTTGACCGGCTCCTCGATGGCCTTGCGGACCTCGGCGGCGGAGATGACCACGGTCTTGGGCAGGCCGGAGACGAGGTCGCGGCCGCGGATCTCGGTGTGCTCGTCCTTCTCCAGGTCGTAGGCGGAGCCGATGGTGATCTTGATCTGCTCGGCCGTGCGCTCGCCGAGGAGGAGCGAGTACTCCTTCTTGACGTGCTGGATGATCGCGTTGTCCAGCTCGTCGCCGGCGACCCGGATGGACTGTGCCGTGACGATTCCGCCGAGGGAGATGACGGCGACCTCGGTGGTGCCGCCGCCGATGTCCACGACCATGTTGCCGGTGGCCTCGTGGACGGGGAGGCCCGAGCCGATGGCCGCCGCCATGGGCTCCTCGATGATGTGCACCTGGCGGGCGCCGGCCTGGGTGGAGGCCTCGATGACGGCGCGGCGCTCCACTCCGGTGATGCCGGAGGGCACGCAGACGACGACCCGGGGGCGGGCCAGGTAGCGGCGCTTGTGGATCTTGAGGATGAAGTAGCGGAGCATCCGCTCGGTGATCTCGAAGTCGGCGATCACGCCGTCCTTGAGCGGGCGCACGGCGACGATGTTGCCGGGGGTCCGGCCGATCATCTTCTTCGCCTCGGCACCGACCGCGAGGATGCCGCCGGTGTTGGTGTTGATCGCGACGACGGACGGCTCGTTCAGAACGATGCCTCGACCCCTGACGTACACCAGCGTGTTGGCGGTCCCGAGGTCGACAGCCATGTCACGGCCGATGAACGACATTGAGTTCCCCTTGATTTCCCATGGCTGAGAGTGGTGCGGCGTGGAGTTTTCCATCGTAGTGCTGCCCGCCCGGATGCCGCGCGGTGGTCCACCTCTGTACAGGTGACGGCAGGATGCGGCGATCCGTTCCCGGGATTGTCGTTCATATGCCTGGGGGCGACCGAATTCCTTCGGTCGCCCCAGTGGGATGGTGCGTTCGGCCGACGCCGGGTCAGGCGGGACCCGGCGCAGACGGAGTACGGACCGGACCGCGTACGGACCGGACCGCGTACGGATCAGGCGAGGCCCGGGAAGAAGATCTTCAGCTCGCGGAGGGCCGACTCCTCGGAGTCCGAGGCGTGGATCAGGTTCTCGCGGACGATGGTGCCGAAGTCGCCCCGGACGGAGCCCGGCGCGGCGGCGATCGGGTCGGTCGGGCCGGCGAGCTGCCGGACGCCCTCGATGACCCGCTCGCCCTCGACGACGAGCGCGACGACGGGGCCGGAGGACATGAAGCCCATCAGCGGCTCGTAGAAGGGCTTGCCCTTGTGCTCGCCGTAGTGCTGCTCCAGCGTCTCCTGGTCCAGCTCGCGCAGCTCCAGGGCCGCGAGCGTCCAGCCCGCCTTGCGCTCGATGCGGCCGATGATCTCGCCGACCAGGCCGCGGCGGACGGCGTCGGGCTTGAGCAGGACGAGCGTGCGCTGGCTCACGGGGGAACTCCTTCGGGAAAAGCGGTGTGCGGGCCTCCGAGGCTACAGGGCCCGCACGTGCCCCGATTACGCAGCGTCAGGCTCTGCCGGGCCCCGGGCGGCCTGGTCGGCCCAACGGGCCTTGACCTCGTCCACCTTGCGGCCGTAGTGGACCGAGGCCCACCACAGGGCGGCGAAGGCCGCGCCGAGGAAGAACATGACCGGGACGAAGAAGCCGCTGGCGACCAGGCCGATCTGGAGGGCCCAGCCGAGCTGGACGCCTCCGGGCCGGGTGACCATCCCGCACAGCAGCACCGAGAAGACCATGGCCACGCCGCAGACCCACCAGACGGTGGACATCGCGAGCGTGTCGTCCTTCATGGCGACGAGCCCGGCGAAGCCGATCACGAAGAACTCGCCGATGAGCGTCGAGGAACAGAGCGTGCGCATGGGTTTCAGCCCCTCTTGAGCAGCAGCCGGGCGTCGCCGACCGTGAAGATCGAACCGGTCACGAGGACACCCGCGCCGCCGTACTCGGCCTCTTCCTCCGCGAGGGTGATCGCCGCCTCGATGGCGTCGGGGAGCCGCGGCTCCACGACGACCCGGTCCTCGCCGAAGACCTCGACCGCGAGCGCGGCGAGCGCGTCCACGTCGGTGGAGCGGGGGTTGGAGTTCGTGGTGACCACGACCTCCGCGAGGATCGGCTCGAAGGCCTCCAGGACCCCCTTGGCGTCCTTGTCGGCGCTCGTGGCGACCACGCCGACGAGCCGGGAGAAGCCGAAGGCCTCGCTGATGCCCTCGGCGGTCGCCCGCGCGCCGTGCGGATTGTGCGCGGCGTCCAGGACGACGGTCGGCGAGGAGCGGACGATCTCCAGGCGGCCGGGCGAGGCCACCCGTGCGAACGCCTGGCGGACCGTGTCCACGTCGAGGGTGCGGGCGTGCTGCGCGCCGATGCCGAAGAAGGCCTCGACGGCGGCGAGCGCCACGGCCGCGTTGTGCGCCTGGTAGGCGCCGTGCAGCGGCAGGAAGACGTCCTCGTACTCGCCGCCGAGCCCGCGCAGGGTCAGGAGCTGGCCGCCGACCGCGACCTCGCGGGAGACGACGCCGAACTCCATGCCCTCGCGGGCCACGGTGGCGTCCGCCTCGACGGCCTTCTTCAGGAGGACCTGGGCCGCGTCGACGGGCTGCTGGGCCAGGATGACGGTCGCGCCCGGCTTGATGATCCCGGACTTCTCGGCCGCGATCTCGGCCGGGGTCTCCCCCAGCCGGTCGGTGTGGTCGAGGTCGATGGGGGTGACGACGGCGACGGAGGCGTCGATGACGTTGGTGGCGTCCCAGGTGCCGCCCATGCCGACCTCGATCACGGCCGCGTCGACCGGGGCGTCGGCGAAGGCCGCGTACGCCATGCCGGTGAGGACCTCGAAGAAGGAGAGCCGGTACTCCTCGCGGGCGTCGACGAGCTCCACGTACGGCGCGATGTCCCGGTACGTCTCGATGAACCGCTCGGCGGAGATCGGGGCGCCGTCGAGGCTGATGCGCTCGGTGATGGTCTGCACGTGCGGCGAGGTGTACCGGCCGGTGCGCAGCTCGAAGGCGCCGAGCAGGGCCTCGATCATGCGGGCCGTCGACGTCTTGCCGTTGGTGCCGGTGATGTGGATCGTGGGGTACGCGCGCTGCGGCTCGCCGAGGACGTCCATCAGGGCGGCGATGCGGGTGACCGAGGGCTCCAGCTTGGTCTCGCCCCAGCGCGTGGACAGCTCGGTCTCGACCTCGCGCAGCGCCTCGTCGAGCTCCGGGTCCTCGGGGCGGCTCGGCACGGGGTCGCCCTGGGGCGGTCCGGCCTGGGCGCGCAGGGTGCGGCTGCCGGCCTCGATCACCGCCAGGTCGGGATCGCGGTGGGTCTCGTTGTCGACGATCTCGTCGAAGGCGTCGGGGGCGCCGGTCGGGTCGTCGGGCGTGTCGGACGGGTCGCGGGGCTCACTCACGGGGCCAGTCTACGGAGAGCCGCGCTAGTCGTTTTACGGACCTGCCCGTCGAGCTTCGGGCAGGTAGGAGGGCTCCGCCACGAAGTGGCGGAGGAGAAGCGCTAATCGCTCAGCGCTCCAGCCCCGCCGGAAGCGTCGCCCGCACCACGTACTCCCCGCCCTCCGGGCCCGCCGTCAGCGTGCCGCCCATGCTGGTGACCCGTTCCTCCATGGAGAGCAGTCCGGTGCCGGCCGAGACGGGGGCCCGGTCCGGCGGCGCCTCGGGCAGCGGGTTGCGGACCTCGATCCGCAGGTCGGCCCCCTCCAGCGCGATCGCGACCGCCACGGGCAGGCCGGGCGCGTGCTTGGCGGCGTTCGTCAGGCACTCGCGGACGACCCGGTGGACGGCCGTCTGCCGGAGCGGCGACAGCGACTTCGTCTCCTCGGCGACCGCCAGTTCCACGGGGGTGCCCATCCGCCCGCTCTCCCGGACGAGGGCGGCGAGCCCGTCGAGGCCGGCGGTGGCCGGATCGGCGGATTCCCGGTCGGCGCGCCGCACGATCGTCTCGTTGAGCATCCGGTGGGCGCGCCGGGCGGTGTCCGCGAGCTCCTCGAGGTCCTGCCGTCGGTCCTCGCCCCGGGCCCGCGCCGCGAGGACCTCGGCCCGTACCGCGAGGACGGTGAGCTCGCGGCCGACCAGGTCGTGGACGTCCCGGCCGACGGAGATCCGCTCCTCCTGCACGGCCTGCCGGGCGGCGGCCTCGCGGCGCTCGGTCTCCAGGGCGCGGACGAGGTCCTGCCGGTACGCGGCGATGCCGACGCCCGCCGCGAGGACCCCGATCGGGACGACGACGCTCAGGAAGTCGCTCAGGGTGTAGCCGTGCAGGGGCCGGCCGGGCGTCTGGAAGAAGGCGTACGCGACGGCGCCGTACAGCGCGGTCGCGGCGACGGCGGCCCGCCGGCCCCGGAAGCGGCCGAGCGAGTACAGCGCGAACTGGATCATGGTGAGCTCGTGCAGCCAGCCCATCAGGACGAGTGCCACCAGGTACGGGACCCACGGCAGCCGGCGCCGGAGGAGCAGGGTGGCCGCCCCGGCCGCCAGGACCAGGGTGGCGGTGGCGCCGGTGAGGGAGTTGTCCTCGCGGGCGAGCCCGGGCACGTCCAGGAGCATGAGGCCGAAGGCGCCGAGCGCGGCGACGGCGTCGAGGGCGCGGGGCGAGCCCGCCCACCGGTCCGCGCGACGGCGCAGCGCGGGGACGACGGGGAGACGGAGCATGCCTTCCATCATCCAGGGTCGCGAACCCTGTGCCGGGCGCTCGGCACACCCGTACGGGAAGGGCCCGGAACCGGGCGATCGGTTCCGGGCCCTCCGTCGATGACTGACGGAACTAGGCAGTGTCTTCAAATGATCACCGCTGGTGGATCATGGTGTTGTGATACGTCGCCATGAACTGTCGGACGCCGAGTGGGAGTTCGTCCGGCCGCTG